>JASEJN010000008.1 GCA_030016385.1 Clostridiales bacterium
CGGGCATTGCATATGCAATGCCCGCAAACATTATGTAATGAAATACAAAAAGACTTAACTTTTACAGATTTTTACTTTTTGCCTGTGGAGAATCCGGATCCATTTGCATGAGCTCTATCCTGTTTCCGTCAGGATCTCTGATCCAGCTTTGATAGTTTAAATCCTTTCCCCTTACGGGTTCGGAGTCGATATGCACGCCCTTTGATCTTATACTTTCAACAGTTTTATAAATATCGTCCACTTCCAGGCACATGTGCGAATAGCTCCTATCACCATTTGCCTTTTCTTTATCAGCTTTTGCGTAGAATAATTCTATGAACTGATTTTCTGAAACTTTTAAATACTGTATGAATGGATTCCCCTTTTCGTCCCTTAAATCAAAAGCCTTTTTCAATCCCAGTGCATTGCAGTAAAAATCCATCGATTTATCCATGTCTTTTACTTCAAATGCAAGATGTCCAATACCCTTTATCATATTTTAGACCTCCGATATAAATAATTTTCTTTAATTATAATTATACCACTTCTAACAGGCAGACTTCATCCTGAGATTGACGGTCGCTTCATATAAAAACGCTTCCCCGATTCTGGTTGCATCAGATAAGAAACATGTATCCAAAGTCGAATTGCTCTCGTGTAACAAGTTAAGGAGGTGATAAATAAAATAAATTATGACAAAAGTGAGGAGATTAAAATGAATTATATCGAGAAGTTCAGAAACATTGTCGTTGGGATAGATACAATGGTGCCCATAGCAGGGGGCAGATTTACAAAGGCGATAAACTTTGATAATGCTGCCACAACGCCGCCTTTCACCACTGTACTCCATGAAATCATAAATTTTGCGCCATGGTATTCTTCGGTACACAGGGGAACAGGGTTTAAGTCAATGGTATCTTCGGACGAATTTGAAAGGGCAAGGTCCGTTGTCCTCAAGTTTGTGAATGCCGACTCCGATAGTGATACGGTTATTTTTGTAAAGAATACCACAGAAGCACTTAACAAATTATCATATAGATTGTGTCAGGACGATAGAGAATGCGTGATATTATCAACCGATATGGAACATCATTCCAATGATTTGCCGTGGAGGGGCAAGTTCAAGGTAGATTATATAAATACGGATAGTTTCGGAATGCTGGATATGAATGATCTTGAGAGAAAGCTGAAAAAATACGGGGGCAGAGTAAAGCTGGTTACGGTTGCAGGTGCTTCAAACGTTACAGGTTATATAAATCCAATATATAAAATCGCATCGATCGCCCATCACTACGATGCCCTTTTATGTGTAGATGGTGCGCAGCTGGTACCCCATGTCTCTGTAGATATGCATCCTCGTCATGCCGGTGAGGATATAGACTTTTTGGCTTTTTCAGCCCATAAAATGTATGCTCCTTTCGGCGCAGGGGTGCTTATAGGACCAAAGCATATCTTCCAAAAGGGGGAGCCTGATTATGTGGGAGGCGGAACTGTAAAAGTTGTGACCCACAACACTGTATTATGGGATGATCCGCCTCACAATGAGGAGGCCGGTACGCCGAACTTAATGGGTATAGTAGCGCTTTGCGAAGCGATAAAGACTTTGAATATGATAGGCATGGACAGAATACACGAATATGAAACATCAATCACCCGTTACACACTTGAAAGGTTGAAAGTTATTCCAGGGGTAAAAGTGTACGGGGATATATCGGGCAGATGCAAGAGGGTCGGGGTTATACCATTTAATATAGAAGGAATGCATCACAGCAAGGTTGCAGAAATACTCTCCCATGAAGCCGGAATAGCAGTCAGGGACGGCTGCTTTTGCGCCCAGCCATATGTTCAGAAACTTTTGAATACAAAAGATGAAGAAATACAAAAATATTTAAAGGATCCTGATATGTTAAGAGCAGGGATGGTGAGGATAAGTTTCGGCTTTTACAATAATGTCAGGGAAATAGATGTATTTTTGGATATGCTAAGAAAAATTGTATATAATATGGAATATTATTCAAAAAAATACAAAAGCTAAAAACAGTATTGAAATTTTACTATATGCATGAGTATTAAAATTATAGTATAATGGAGGATAGAAATTATGGATAAAAAGTTAAATCTGCTGATATTCAGCGGGGAATACGATAAAGCTCTTGCAGCGTTTATACTGGCGAATAATGCGGCCGAGCTTGGTGCCAAGGTAACCATGTTTTTCACATTCTGGGGGCTTCTTTTAATGAGGGATCCTGATAAAATGACGCTTAAGGATAAAACAGCTTATGAAAAAATCCTTGAAATTACAGTTCCCAAGGGGCTTGAAGGACTGCCCCTATCCAATATGAATATTGCAGGTTTGGGCAAAAAGATGCTTCTTGGGATGATGAAGGATTCAAAATCTCCTACGCTTAAGGAATTTGTATCAAACGCTAGAGATAAGGGAATAAGATTTTGCGGTTGCCAATTATCTATCGAAGTCATGGGCTTTAAAAAGGAAGAGTTCATACCAGAGCTTGAAATAGTCGATGCAAAGGAGTACTTAAAGGATGCCATGGAGGCAGATATGCAGCTTTTTATATAAATACTGCGGGGGTGTTGTTATTATGAGCGTTGGAACGATACTTATTCTGACGGGTTTTTTTATTATAATATTAGTAAATATAGTCAGCATGAAAAAGAATAAGAGGTATTGACTTGTGTTTAGGGGGGTATCTGATTGAAGGAAGTTAAAGAATGGATAAAGAGCTTTTTATTTGCGCTTGCCATCGTAATACCGATAAGCATATTTTGCAGGCCGACTGTGGTCAGGGGATCGTCCATGCAGCCTACCTTATATGATAGGAATATCGTTGTAACCCAGAAAAACATCGGGAGTTTAAAACATGGTGAAGTCGTTATTTTTGATGCAAGGCCCATCGATGATGAGCTATACATAAAGAGAGTCATAGGACTTCCGGGAGAAACAGTTGAAATAAAAGGCGGTTTTGTCTATGTCAATAATAAAAAGTTGGATGAGCCGTATCTTGAGAGCGACACAAGGACGGATCCGGATATGAAGGTAATCGTCCCCAAGGGGGAAGTCTTCGTGCTCGGGGATAACAGGTTGGTAAGCCAGGACAGCAGGGTGATAGGTACAATACCGATAAAAAAAATCAAAGGGCATGCATACTTCAGGGTTTTTCCATTTAATAAAATGGGAAAGTTTTAAAGAAAAGTATTTTGAACAATGGGGGAGAAAATATGTTGATATTAAAAGCGATAATAATGGGAATCGTAGAGGGCATTACGGAATTTATACCCGTATCTTCAACGGGACATCTCATAATCACGGGAAGCATAATAAATTTTACAGGTGACTTTGCAAAGATGTTTGAGGTTGTGATACAGCTTGGCGCGATACTTGCAGTAATATACTATTATAGAAAAAAGATAGCAGGTTCATTAAAGAATTTGGCTCCCGGCAAATGGGGTTTTAGCATGTGGTCTAAAATTCTGATAGCTTTTATTCCCGCAGCCATAATAGGAATACTTGCCGATAAATACATACAAAAGTATCTGTTTTCACCTTTTACCGTTTCAATTGCGCTTATTGTCGGTGCCATAATGATGCTTTTAGTAGAAGCTGCGTTTTCAAATTATAAGACGAACACCATGGACGGCACGACAACCGGCCAGGCATTTACGATAGGCGTTGCCCAGTGTATGTCTTTGTTTCCGGGCATGTCGAGGTCGGCCTCGACTATAATGGGAGGAATGATGGCAGGCCTTTCAGTAAAGGCTGCCGCCGAATTTTCATTTTTCCTTGCCATGCCTACCATGATAGCGGCAACGGGTTACTCGCTCTTAAAGGGTTTTATGGCAGTTACCGCAATTGAATGGGCGGCACTTGCCGTCGGATTTATAGTATCTTTTATTGTGGCCTTGTTAGTAGTCGATATGTTTTTAACATATCTTTCAAGGCATCCTTTAAAACCCTTTGCGTATTACAGGCTGTTTGCAGGTGTACTGATGCTTGTTCTTGTATTGTGCGGCATCGTAAAATAGGAGCCTATCTTTATAACTCTCATAATCCTCTCCGCTGTTTGCTGAAGATAGGAGCTTCCATTTTTAATTGCTTCGTCAAGGGTCATAGGTTTATCTACAATTGAAAATATGCTGTCGAATCCCTTGTCATAGAGCGTGCGGGCATCCTTACCTATACCGCCTGCTATGGCTATGACGGGGATATTTTTTTCTTTAGCCGTTTTTGCAACACCATAGGGAGTTTTACCAAATGCAGTCTGGAAGTCTATCATTCCCTCTCCTGTTATTACAAGGTCAGCTCCTTTTATTTTTTCTCTTAGATTCGTCGTCTCTATTACAATATCGATTCCATTTTTTAATTTTGCATTCAGGAAGACTAGAAGACCTGCGCCGAGCCCTCCTGCAGCGCCGGAACCGGGTACATTTTTTATATCCTGTTTTAAGTCTTTCTTTATTATATCGGCATAATTTGAAAGGTTGCTGTCCAGGACTTTCACCATATGGTCATCAGCTCCTTTTTGAGGACCAAATACGTATGATGCGCCATCCGGTCCGCACAATGGATTGTTGACATCACATGCTGCTACAAAATTGCATTCCCTTAATCTTTTATCCATACCGCTTGTATCTATCTTTTCAAGTCTGCCCAAGGCCCCGCCCCCAAGACATATATCTTTCCCGTCTTTATCTTCAAACTTTGCACCAAGTGCTTTAGCCATGCCTTCGCCGCCATCGTTTGTTGCGCTGCCGCCGATGCCTATAATGAAGTTTCTGCATCCTCTGTTTATAGCATGCATTATAAGCTCCCCCGTTCCATATGTAGTTGTCTTTAGCGGGTTCCTTTTATCTTCCGGTACCAGAGGAAGGCCTGATGCAGCCGCCATTTCGATTACGGCTGTTTTCCCATCGCCAAGTATGCCGTAAAAGGCCTCCACATCATTGAAAAGCGGGCCCTTTACATTTGCTTTTATGATTTTTCCACCCGTGGCATCTGCCAGCGATTGTACGGTGCCTTCACCGCCATCAGCCATTGGTATCTTTGTTATTTCTGCGTCGGGGAAAACCTTTCTTATCCCTATTTCTATGTTGTCCCCAACCTCTTTGGCAGTTAAACTTCCCTTGTATGAATCCGGAGCTACTACAATTTTCATATGAAAACCCCCAATCAAATTTAATACCTATATAAAATATAATCTGTATTTATAATGATGTAAATGCCAAAATATATAAAAAATAATAAGAACTTTTAGGCTTATGATATAACCGCAAGATAGCCACTGAAATGATATTATTAAAATATAAAATATGCGCATGAACGTTTTCGGTGCAATTGAAGGCAAATATACTTTCAATTCGTAATTTGAAATCAGGCATAAATAGGATAAGCTCAAATTACAAATCGAAAGAATCGAAGATAAATGTATCAAAAGCTGTGAAAAAGGTAGTAAAATAGTATTAGAATTTCAGAAGGGGGAAGGGGTTAATATATATGGAGTACTTAATAGGTATAGATATAGGCACATCAGGAACTAAAACGGTCATATTCAATAGACTTGGAGAAACAATAGCATCGCATACTGTTGAATATGAGCTTTTTCAGCCCGAAATAGGCTGGGCTGAGCAGCGTCCTGAGGATTGGTGGAATGCCGTATGTAAAACCATAAAGGCAAGCATTGAAAAAGCAAAAATTTCTCCGGAGGATATCAAGGGCATCGGACTTTCAGGGCAGATGCATGGTTTGGTATTACTGGACAGGAATAACAATGTTATAAGGCCGGCACTTTTATGGTGTGATTTAAGAACCGCAAAAGAGTGTGATGAAATAATGGACGGGGTGGGCCGCAGCAGGATTCTTGATATAACAGGCAACCCCGTGTTGCCGGCATTTACAGCTCCCAAAATACAATGGGTGAAAAACCATGAAAAGGAGAATTTCAATAAAATAAATAAGGTGCTTCTTCCGAAAGACTACATAAAATTCATGCTAACAGGTGAGTATTGCTCCGAATATTCTGATGCGAGCGGAACATCCATGCTTGATATCAAAAAAAGGGAATGGAGCTTGGAAATACTGGATTTCTTGGGCCTCAGAATAAATCAACTTCCAAGCCTTAAAGAATCGTGCGAGGTTATGGGATATGTAAATAAGCGTTCATCCGAACTTACAGGGCTTAAAGAGGGTACGCCCGTTGTAGGCGGAGCAGGGGATCAGGCGGCAGGAGCCATCGGAAATGGAATAGTAAAAAAAGGCATGATTTCCGCAACAGTCGGGACATCGGGGGTCGTTTTTGCATATACGGATAAAGTTACAATAGACAGAGAAGGCAGAGTGCAGACATTTTGCCATGCAATTCCAAATACTTGGCATGTGATGGGAGTTACAAATGGCGCCGGTCTCTCTTTCAGGTGGCTCAGGGATAATCTCTGTGATATTGAAAAATCGATGTCTTTGAAAATGGGCAGGGATCCTTATGAATTTATGACAGCGGAGGCGGAAAAGGTTCCGGCAGGGTGTATGGGCCTTATTTATCTTCCATATATTATGGGGGAGAGAACGCCTCACTTGAATACAAAAGCAAAGGGAGTCTTGTTCGGCCTGTCTGCCATACATACCAAGAATCACATTATAAGAGCCTTTATGGAGGGAGTATCATACAGCCTCAAGGATTGCCTGTCGGTTATTAATTCCATGGGAATAGATGCCGCGAATATAAGGCTGTCCGGCGGAGGGGCCAGAAGCGAACTCTGGAAGCAAATATTAAGCGATATATTCGCATCAAGAGTATCGACAGTGAATTCAAAGGAAGGTCCCGCTCTCGGCGTTGCCATACTTGCGGCAGTTGGGACAGGGATCTACAAAAGCATCCAGGAAGCATGCGATGCATGCATAAAGGAAGTATCGGTAAAGATGCCTATCATGGAAAATGTCAACATATATAAAGACTTTTATGGTGTGTACAAAAATTTATATGTATCTTTAAAGGAACAATACGATATAACGGATGCGATAATTAGAAAATATGGCAAATGACAAAAACAAGCGGCCCCTAATCTAAAGGGGCCGCTTGAATCAGAATAGAAGGCTATAGATCTAAATCGAGTTCAATGACCGTATCATTTTCATCAGGCAGTTTTTGGCTTCCAAGTTCAATAAAAAGATCGTCCGGGTAGTTGCCGGTATTCCACGGCTTTAATAGTTTTACTTCAGAACCGTCTGACAGCAGCCGTGCTTTTGCAACCTTACCGTTTAAGCCCTTAAAATTGATGGGCCCTATGCCTCTATCGTAAATATGCGCATAGAGTTTTTTGCCGTTTTGGGTGTAACGTCCCCATTCAGGTTTAGCATATTGGGATTTTCCGCAGCCATAAACGCTCTTGCTGTTTTGTTTCATCCATTTGCCGACTTCGGACAGTACCTTAAGAGATTCCTCGGGTATTTCGCCTTTTGAATTAGGTCCGACATTTAGAAGCATGTTGCCGCCTTTACTTACACATTCGACAATGGCCCTTATAATTTGTTTTGGAGACTTGAAATCCTTATCTTTTGAGCAGTATCCCCAGTTGTTGTTTAATGTGATGCAGGCTTCCCATGGAAGGGGCAAACCGTCTTCATTCAGTACCCCTTCAGGAGGTATTATCTGTTCGGGACATTCAAAATCTCCTGCATATATTTCGGGATTTCTTGATCTTAGATTTCCTCCAAGCCTGTTATCGATTATAATATCGCTTTGAAGCGAACGGACCATTTTAACAAGTTTTGATGCTTCCCATTTTTCACCCCTGTTATCATCATAGGAAAAATCAAACCATATGATATCTATCTTGCCATAATTTGATAATAACTCTTTGACTTGCCCGTGAAGATATTCTATATATCTTGAGAAATCATGCTTTTTATTTTTAAAATTCTCATTGCCTCTCATTGGATGATGGCTGTCTGAATATGCGGGGTAATCTTCATGATGCCAGTCCAGAAGCGAGTAATAAAGTCCTACTTTGAGGCCTTCCGCATGGAAAGCATCGACATATTCCCTGACGAGATCCCTTCCTGCAGGCGTATTTGTAGCTTTATAGTCTGTAAGCTTGCTGTCGAACAGGCAAAAGCCATCATGATGTTTGGCAGTCAGCACCGCATATTTCATTCCGGCATTCCTGGCGGCCCTTGCCCATTCTCTGGGGTTGTAGTTTACAGGGTTGAATTCTTTAAAGAAAGGCTCATAATCTTCAATGCTCATCCTTTCTTTTGATCTTACCCATTCACCCCTTGCGGGAATCGAATAGAGCCCCCAGTGTATGAACATCCCAAATCTTGCGTCGGTGAACCATTTTGTTCTTTTCTGCCTTTCAAGGTAGCAATCTGTAAGAATATTATCTCCCATTTATATTACCTCCATTTATTTGATGGCAGGATACATTATAAGTTTATCTGAAAAATATTATGGAAAGAACCTTGCAGCTTAGCGATCGAAGTAACATTTTTCAAATAATATTGATATGTAACCGGCCGCGAGCTATCAAAATAAATTATACTTATACTGTGATATAATGTGAATGTAGTTAATTAACAATAATCTGTATAAAATTAACCTGTTGTATTGATTGAAATCAGGGTGAAAATATGAAAAATGAAATGGTAATCCTTAAGAATTATTTTGATAATATGCAGGTGAATTTGCTTACAACAGCATACACCAAATGCTGGAATGACTGGAGAGAGATCGACTATATACCCCAATTCAACAAGTTCTATTACATATGCGACGGCGAGGGGTGGCTTAAAATAGGCAACGACGAGTATTACCCGAAACCGGGGGAGCTCTACCTCATGCCTGCCGGAGTTTTGCAATCCTATTCTTATATAAGCAAAAATACATTTTTGAAATACTGGTGCCATTTTACTGCAACTGTCGGAGATATAAACATATTTGATATTATCAAAACGCCGCTGCATATAAAAATCGAAAACAGGGATGAAATAGAAAACGCGTTTAAAGAACTTATATTAAGCTATAAAAGTACAGGAATTACATCCTCCCTCAGGATAAAATCGGAACTTCTTGGCATAATAGCATTATTTTTTGAGAATTTTTCCGCGGATGATATACATATTTCAAGTTCATCGTCTGTCGGTGCGTTGAGCACGGTAATGAATTATATAGAAAAAAATATCGGGAAAAACATAAATGTCGAAGAACTTGCCAGGATCGCAGGGTTTCACCCAAACTATTTTATAAAATTTTTTAGAAAGCATCTGGGAATTTCCCCCATGCAGTATATAAACAGAAAGAGGATGGAAATGGCCAAAGGGTTGATTAAAGCGACAGATATGACCATATCGGAAATTGCACGGCGGACAGGCTATAAAGATCCTTTCTACTTTTCTAAGCTTTTTAAAAAATATACCGGGTTTTCACCTTCGGAGTATCGTAAAATTTGATGTACGAGTGCAATATTATTATAGTTTCAGGCAATTATTTGTGATGTAATGCAATGTTGCCCAATATATAATAAAATAGAAATATTTCTCGACTGCCGTGAAGATGTAGGAAAATTTATATTTTGTGGGGTGATAAATTGTCTATTAAGCCATGCAGGCCGAAATGGAGAGGCACGATGACGGACAGGGAAAGATTCAACAGGCAGATGCATTACAAATCCGTAGACAGATGCTTTAACATGGAGTTTGGATACTGGGATGAAAATTTTAAGGAATGGCCGCTGTTTTACGAAAACGGAATCAAAAACAACTATGAAGCCGATATATTTTTCAACTTCGATACTATGGATGTAATCGGAGGCAATACATGGATGAGTCCGCCGTTTCCAGATACAGTAATAGAAGAAACTTCGAAGACTAAAGTGATGATGAACGGCGATGGGCTTATTGCTGAAGTCCCCAAAGACGGCCACGATACGATACCGCATTTTATGAAATCCACTATTGTGACGCCGGATGACTGGGAAAAATGCAAAGAGGAAAGGTTCAGGAGGGATGATCCGAAAAGAAGAGTCGATATTGAAGCGCTTAAAAAACAATATCCAGAGGACAGGGATTATCCTCTTGGTGTAGACTGTGGATCCATGATAGGCAAGATAAGGAACATGTTGACATTTCAGGGGCTTGCCTATGCATGTTATGACTATCCTGAAATGGTTGAAGACATGGTAGAGACAAGCTGCATCCTAGTCGAAGACTTCTTGGATCAGGTGCTTCCAAACTTCAGCTTTGATTTTGCATCCGGATGGGAGGATATATGTTTTAAAAATGGTTCCATAGTGTCGGTTAGTTTCTTCAAAGATGTTGTTATGCCGAGGTATAAACGGATCAGCAAGAAATTGCATAACCATGGAATAGATATCTGGTATATAGATTGCGATGGCGATGTAAGGCCGATACTGCCCTATTTTCTAGAAGGGGGAGTAAATTGCCTGTTCCCATATGAAGTAAACAGCTGTATGCATCCTGCCCAACTTTTAAATGAATACGGCAAGGACCTGAGGATAATGGGCGGCGTTGACAAAATGGAACTTGGCAAGGGAAAAGAAGCGATCAAAGCATATCTTGAGACACTGGTTCCTGCAGTTGAAAGGGGAGGGTATATCCCTTTCTGTGACCACAGGTGCCCGCCTAATGTAAAACCCGATGATTATCTGTATTATCTGGATTTAAAGGAAAAAATGTTTGGAATGAGATAAATTAAAACACCCGGCATGATGTAATGTGATATGCCCCCATTATGGTCAACAGTTTTATTATTTTAACTGCCTGCCGTAATGGGAGCATATCAGTATTCCGGGTGCTTTTTTATCTCCAATATTTCCTGAACCTATATGGGGTTACCTTTTCTTGTTCTTTGAAAGTCCTGATAAAATTGCTGACACTTTCAAAGCCTATCCTATAAGCTATTTCACAGACTGTAAGGTCAGTATTCTTAAGCAGTATTTTACTTTGATTCAACCTGTAATTGATGAGATATTCGTAGGGGCCAAAACCAGTATATTTTTTGAACTGCCTTGAGAGGTAATATTTGCTAATGCCGAGTTTAGAAGCTAATGTATCAAGATCAATAGGAGTGTTGAATTCATTTTCAATTTCATTTATGGCCTTTTGTATGATCTCAGGTAAAAACTTTCCGCTGTCATTGCCGTGTCTGCTTATCAAGAAAAGCTCCGTAAGCATTTCAACTATTAAGCATGATGATAAAATGTCTGCCCTTTTGTCTTTTTCCTTTAGAAGATTTTGTATTTTATTCATATTATTATATATAATATTATCTATGCTTTTAAAAGTAAAAACAGGGCCGTTTTCCTTCAATATTTCTTCTGCATAGCCCCTGCTTTCCCCTCCGTTAAAGTGCAGCCAAACCATTTCCCACTGCCCATCCTGATGGCAGCCGTAATATTGGTAGTTCATACAGTCTATCAGAAAAGCATCATTTGCCGATAACGTATAATCCTTCTTCATATATTTTAAATGCCCTTTTCCGCTTAATGTGTACAAAAGAAGTATTGAATTATACCCTTCGCGGTCGGTAAAATAACTTTTCCTGCACATAAAATGCCCAGTGCTTTGAACATAATAAAACAAAGATCTTGCAACAAGAGCAGGAGTATTTTCAATACTCCATGAACAGTCTTTCAAATCCATGGTGTTTTTTGCCCTCATAATTTTACTCCTGATATAAATAAATTGGTTATACAATGTGAACGCAAAATATCACTCAGATATAAAATATAATTGCTCTTTCCATAATATTCTTCAAATAATCTTTATGCACTCTTCCTTTCGGTACGGATGACTGACGATTTTTGTTATGTTATAATTATAATATAAAAAAATATAAAATAACAGTGATTGAATGGTGTTCTATTTAAGAAGGGATTCATAAATGGGTATAAATAATGATAAAAAAATACTGATGAGCAGGACTTTTACAAAGATAATAGTATCTTTTTTTATGATCATCTTTTTTACTATATTGATGGTTTCGACGATCGTTTATTATAAATTCACCAGGGCTACTATATCGGATGTGCAGGTCAATATACAGGAAAAGCTTTCACAGAATATGAACCAGCTTGAATTTATGAGAAATCAGGTGAATGGTGTCGGGGAACAGTTATTAAACGACAGCGATATTATAGATTACCTTTATTTGGATATGCCAGATTCAAAAAATGAGTATATAGTCTCAAGGAAGCTGATGCAGACCGTTGATGCCAATCCCATGATAAATTCCATATATGCTTACAACGGCGGTACCAAAAAGTTTGAAAGCAATATAGGATCGTCAGGTTCCCCTATAGATAAAGAAATGGGGCATGTGGTAACCGAATATGACGGCAGGAGCAGGCTGAAATTTACTCCTATGACATTTACGGATGTGGATGGGAGTGAGAAAGGCATCATCTCGATTGTTTTTAATGACTACTCTAATTTGGACTCGGATAAAAGTAAAAGTATGCTGATAATAAATCTGAAAGCTGATTATGTACGGGATTCTTTTACGCTTTTATCAAATACCAAGGATTCCAACGTATTGATAATAGATAATAATGGTGATGTAATATGCGATTCGAATTTTAAATACTTTGGGAAGAATGTATCTAGCTTTGACTATGTAAGGGATATACTAAAGTCCGATAGGGAAAACGGCTACATGATAGTAAAAAATCCTGGGGGTAAATTTCTGGCAAACTATGTAAGATCGGCCGCAAATCCCTTTATATTTATTTACAACACAGATTATAATAAAATATTGCATGAGAATAACGCGCTGTTGAGAAATATTATCCTGATCTGCCTTGTTATATTGTTGATCTCTGCTTTGATCTCTGTTTTAGCCGCTTATAATATATATTTGCCGTTTTACAAATTGATTAAGAGCGTGAAGCTTAAGTGGAATCTTAGAGAATCGGAGACAAAGAGCGCTGTCAGCTCCGGAAATGATGCTGAATATTTGATGAATGCTTTTTTGAGTATCATAGACAGGACAAACAAACTGGAAGATTCCATCAAAAACAATGTGCCATTTATTAAAAATATGTTTTTGAAGGTGCTTCTGGAAGGGAATATGCTGATACCTTCCAAAGATGTCAATGCAAGGGTTAAAGAGCTGAAATTGAACATATCGAACAGCAGGGCCTCTGTCATATTGTTCAGTATAGATGGTTTTAGGAAGATTTATCAAATACAGGATCAGCTTATGGGAAAGGGTTTGGTATCACAGATCGAAAGCATTATCTATGGCGCTCTTTCAAAGGATAATAAGATTGAAGTTGTAAGTACTGCACAGGATCTGGTTGCCGTTATTGTAAATGTTGACAATGCGGAAAAATTTACTGCAGGTATAAAAGATAAAATAAGGTTTATCCAGGAGCAGATAAAGGTAACATTAGGTGTATCTGTAACGGCTGCAATCGGACTTATGACCAATAGTATCGAAGATATCAATATGTCATATAACGATTGCCTTGAGCTTATAAAATACAGGTTTGTATATGGCTACAATTCCATTCTGGATAGAAGTATAGTTACAAATATGGTAAATAAAAAGATAACTTCTGTAGACAAAATAAAAAAGAAAATCATACAGAATGTTAAAAATTGCAATATAGATCTTGTAAGAGGGGAATTGGATAGACTTTTTGAAATGATTGCCGATAACCAGTACGATTATATAAGGCTTACCATAAACCAACTGGCTCTCGATATCATAATGGCTGTAAAGTCCATTTTAGTTTCTGAAGATTATGATATCGACTTTGGAAATATATATACCGATATTAATGATATCGATACGCTTGAAGACATAAAGACATGGTTTATTTCATACTGCAGCGACATTATAGAAAAATTGAAAGAAAAGAAGAATACAAAGCAACTTGAAATGGTAAAGATTGCCGTATCATATGTCAAGGATAATTTCTATAAACCGGAAATATCCACGGAGTGTGTATCGGACATTGTAGGCCTGACACCGGGTTATTTCGGCAAATTGTTCAGCGAGTACATGGGTAAATCCCTAAACGAATATATTGTGGAGCTTAGAATGATTAAGGCGGGGGAATTGCTTAAAAACAGCGAGGTGTCGGTAAATGATGTCGCCATCGATGTCGGCTATACCAATCAATCTTATTTTACCGCTACATTTAAAAAACATTTTGGCGTGTGACACCGAACCAATACAAAATCGATTATAAAAAAGCACAGGGATTAAAATAGGCTGTTTACAGGGTTTATAAAGGTTAAAAATAGTATGGTAATAATTTACTATACTATTTTTTTATTGTTCTGGAAATATTATCAGAGTATAGGATATATCTTTGATGAATAGCATTATTACTTATGAATTGTGAAATTTTGTGATTATTATAAAAATATAAAACAACGAAATAAATGTATTTATTTTAAAAAGTTGTTAAACATTTTTATAAAATTACAATAAAATATTCAAATTTTGTTATGTTCAAACCGGTAAGAGGGCTATTATAATAAAAATGCTGAAACAATTTGAGATAATTGTTAAAATTATAAATATTGCGGAAGGAGGAACTTTACTTGACTACAAAAATAAAAACAAACAGTGCAGATAAAAATTCGGTTGCAGGAGTTAAAAAACATGGCATTATATTTGAACTGAAGAAAAACTGGGTTTTATATATGATGACATTGCCTGCAGTTGTTTTCCTTTTAATATTCAGCTATTATCCTTTGACGGGACTTCAAATAGCGTTCAGGGATTATAATGTGGTAGATGGAATATGGAAAAGCCCTTTTGCGGGTATAAAATACTTTAAGGATTTTTTCCAATCTGCCTTTGCATCACAGGTAACTTTTAATACATTGTATTTAAATCTGTTGTTTATTGTTGTCGGGCATGTATTTGCCGTGACTATAGCAATATTATTAAATGAAGTGATAAATGAAAAACTGAAAAAGGTATTTCAGGTTTCCATGTTTTTCCCATATTTTTTATCGTGGGTAATAATAAGCGCTATTGTCTACAGTTTTCTCAACGATAAATTCGGGGCTTTGAATACTTTTTTAGCCGGCATCGGTTTGCCGACTCATGCGTGGTATAATATGCCGCAGCTATGGAGGGGCATACTTACCGTTATAAATACATGGCAGTCCTTTGGATATAACGTGATAATATATTTAGCCGTTATTGTATCTATAGACAGTCAAATATACGAAGCGGCAAGAATCGATGGCGCCAATAAGATGGATGAAATATTCAAGATAACCATCCCGCAGATGATGCCGACTATTGTGTTGCTGTTGCTTTTAGCTCTCGGGAAGATATTCTATGGTAATTTCGGCATGCTGTATGCCATAATCGGGGATAACGGAGTATTGCTTAAAAATACCGATGTAATAGATACTTATGTCTTCAGGGCTATGAGGACGGACGGTGCGTACAGCCTTGCAAC
Source organism: Clostridiales bacterium (assembly GCA_030016385.1). Lineage (NCBI taxonomy): Bacteria > Bacillati > Bacillota > Clostridia > Eubacteriales > Clostridiales bacterium. The sequence goes on from JASEJN010000008.1 coordinate 15,436, forward strand.
TGCAGTGGGATTATACCAATCAGTGCTGGGATTTGTTCTGGTTTTGATTTTTAACAAGTTGGCAAAGATGTATGATGATACCATGGGATTGTTCTAGGAGGGTGAATCGAATATGAATAGAGGTTTAAAAACATTCAATGTAATAAATACAATTTTTCTGGCTCTGGTATCGTTAGTCACACTGTTGCCTTTTTTAATAGTTTTGTCCGTGTCGTTCAGCGATGAACGAAGCATTGCAAAGTATGGCTACAGTATAATACCAAAACAGCTGTCATTAGCCGCATACAAGGGATTGTTCGGTGCGGGAAGCACTATATTCAATGCATATAAAGTAACTGTATTCATAACGGTCGTAGGTACGCTACTGGCAGTTTTGATTACATCGATGATGGGCTACGCGTTGTCAAGAAAACAGCTTAAATACAAAAACTTTTTTAACATGCTTGTATATATACCCATGGTTTTTAGCGGAGGATTGGTTCCTTTTTATATTGTGCTTCTAAAACTTCATCTTTCAAACAACATATGGGGTTTGATCGTACCGATGCTGTTTAATCCTTTTAACTTATTCCTGATACGAAACTTTTTCAAAGGATTACCTGATTCGATCATGGAATCTGCGAAGATTGACGGCGCAGGCGAATTTCGCATATTCTGGAGCATAGTTTTGAGACTGGCGCTGCCGGGGCTCGCAACCATTACTCTATTTTATGCCCTCGCATTTTGGAATGACTGGACTTTAGCATTACTTCTTATAGATGATACAAGACTGTATCCGCTGCAGTATCTTCTGAGGCAGATACTTTCAAGGGTAACATTTGTGGCTACATCCGGTGCACATGTTACAGGCAATATACCTGCAGAGAGTACGAAAATGGCTACGGTCATCGTGACTATAGGCCCAATAGTTTTAGTGTATCCTTTCATTCAAAAATATTTTATAAAGGGGATAACTATCGGGGCTATAAAAGGTTAGGCTATTTCCGGCAATGCCGGTTAGCATAATAAATACTTGTTGTGCTATAATAATGAAATATTTAGACTGGCACAATCAGTAAAATTGAAAAGGAGTGTAAAGAATGAAGACAAAGAGGAAATTGATGTGTATGCTCATAATAATGAGTATAATGGTTTCTCTGGTAGTTGGCTGTGCTAAACAGGGTAAAAAAGCTACTGAGAGTCCATCTGGCCTGAAAAAGGTGCCTATTACCATTTATGTGGCAGGAGACAGGCCAAAACAGCAAGATGAAGTTTTAAGGAATATCGAGGATAAAACGAAGGATGAATTGAATATCAGCCTTACGGTAAATTATATCCCGTGGAGTGATTATGCAAATCAGGTTAAGCTTAAGGCTTCCGCAGGGCAAAATTTTGATATCTATTTAAGCTTTTTTGGTGATTTATCCGGGAATATCGCAAGGAAACAGTGCATGGATATAACTTCCCTTGTGGATAAATATGGTCCGGACTTGAAAAAACAGATACCGCAGGATCTGTGGGATACGCTTACGATTGACGGTAAAATCTATGGCGTTCCGGCAGTATATCCTATGACGGAAATGGGCAGAGGATTTTTGGACCGCAAAGATTTGAGATTAAAATACAATCTTCCTGAAATAACGGATCAGGCAAGTTTGGAAAAATATCTGGATACCATAGCTAAAAACGAGAAGGGTATGATACCATTCCTCGGCGACGGCTTGAATGTAATACTTGCCGATAAGAGCCATTTAGGACATGTGGAGTATCAGTTCAACGGGATGTATATAGATGTTGATAAACAACCTTACAAAGTTGAAAACTGGTACAAGACGGACGTGTTCAAGACAGTATGGGAAGAGGATAAAAAGGCTATGCAAAGAGGTTGGTTTGAAAAGGACATACTTACAGATACCGACCGTGATGGAAAATTCATACAGGGCAAAGCAGCGGCAATGGCGGGAGATTTATTCAACATAACCGACAGGCAGAATGCTCTTGCCAAGAATGTGCCGGGAGGAGAAATAGAGCTCTCTATCATTAACAAAGACGGCAGATGGGTAAATACGCAGCCTGTTAATAACTATGCGCAGATTTCATCTACGAGCAAAAACCCTGAAAGGGCTATAATGTTTTTGAACTGGCTCAGAAAGAATCCTGACAACTATAATATGTATATGCTTGGAATTCCGGGGAAAACATATAACTTAAAAGGCGATGAGGCCGAAGTGCCGGCAGGAACTAACCCCACCGACAGGTTTGCTCCTACTCCGTGGTTTACAATGCATACACCTTATTTGAAGACATGGACGACAGATCCTCAGTCATTTAAGGATGCGTTGAAATTCTGGAATAATTTGAAGCCGGAAGCTTCGCCTTTGATGAAGTTCTCTTATTCAAATACTAATGTTGTTGCTGAGTCAACAGCAGCCGCAAAGGTAATGACGGAGGAAGGCAGGCCGATAAGCTGCGGGCTTGTAACTTCAGATGCTGCATACCAGAAATTCTTATCCGATCTTGATAAAGCTGGAATGCCAAAGATAATTGAAGATACACAAAAACAGCTTGATAATTTCATGGCAAAACAAGGTAAATAATGGCATAATAGAGGCTGTCTCGAAATAAAGAAATAATACAAAATATTGAGTAGATTAAATTTGTGAACTCAATATTTTGTATATAAAATTTATTTTGAGACAGCCTTTTATAAATAGTGCGAGGATTTGATGTGTATGTATTATTAGAATATAAAATAGGTTATTCGGACATTTGTAACTTTAGTAAATGATATTGGAGGTATTCTATAATGATAGGAAAAGGCAGAGAGAAAGAGAAAACAGGCTTTCAGGAATCCAGACCTTATAATCCCAGGATAGATCTTCAAACAGACTTTGTAATGGTTTATGGCATAGGAGACGATATGCCCGAAAGGATTAAAAAGTGGAAAGAAAGAGGCTATGTCGTACACCTTATGACAGGTGTTGCTTGGGGAGGATATCAGGATTATCTGAATGGAAAGATAGATGGAAGGACTCACTGGGATGAAGCGCAAAAAAACAGCGAATATGATAATATAATTCATGGGACATCAGTTGATATGCCATATATGGTACCTACCATAGCGTATTCCGATTTTCTGACACTTCGGATTAAACGGGCTGTAGACGCCGGAGTAGACGCGATTCATCTTGAGGAGCCGGAATTCTGGGTAGAGGGCGGATACTCCGATGCTTTTAAAAGGGAATGGGAGATCTATTACAAGGAACCGTGGAAGGAACCTCATGAATCTGTGGACGGGCAATATAAAGCCTCGCGTTTAAAAGCATATTTATATACGAGATGTCTTGACAGGTTATGCAGCAATCTGAAGGAATATGCAAAGGTGGAATATAACCGCAATCTGCGTTTTTATGTTCCCACCCACAGCCTCGTCAATTATACCCAGTGGAGGATTGTAAGCCCCGAGTCCCACCTTATTGATCTTCCGTCGGTCGATGGCTATATTGCCCAGATATGGACAGGAACATCGAGGACTCCTAATGTATATGAAGGAGTGAGAAAGGAACGTACTTTCGAAACTGCTTTTTTGGAATATGGAATTATGCAGGAGCTGGTGAGGGGGACGGGCAGGAATATGTGGTTTCTGCATGATCCTATAGAAGACAATCCAAATCACACATGGAAGGACTATAAAGAAAATTATTTTAAAATTGTAGCCGCATCGCTGCTGCATCCGGATGTATCAAACTATGAAGTTTGCCCATGGCCCAACAGAGTATTTAACGGCACATACCCATCAGGGGATGGAAAAGGCAAAGAAGGTATCCCGGGGGAATATGCTACAATACTTTTAACATTGATGAATACTTTAAGGGATATGGAACAGAATGATATCAGGTGGGACAATAAGAGCTCCAAGATAGGTATTTTGCTTGCGGACTCCGCGATGTATCAGAGAAATTACCCTGACTGGCATAAAAGGGTCAAATCTTTTAAATACGATGGAACATCATATGATCAATTGAATGATTTAGAGGTATCAGAGCTTATAGACTGGTCATCCTTTTATGGCCTGGCTCTTCCGATATTGAAGCATGGAATACCCATAAGGCCGGTACAGCTTGATAATATCAGGCGCTTTGCAGGGTATATCGATGATTATAAAGTCTTACTTTTGAGCTATGAGTTTATGAAACCTGAGCATCCTGATATTCACAATGCAATTGCCGAGTGGGTCAAAAACGGAGGAGCGCTGGTGTATGTTGGGGATGGAAGCGACAGCTTTCATAATGTGCATGAATGGTGGAACTCGGGGAAAAGAAAATATAAGACCCCTGCAGAGCATCTGTTTGAATGTTTAGGTTTAAAGGCGGATATTAAACCGGGATTATATAATATAGGAAAGGGCGTATTGGCATATTTGGGAGTACATCCTATAAAGTGCGCCAAAAGCAGGGAATATGCGGATAAGCTGAGAGAGACTGTAAAGGCTGCAGCCGATGCATTAAAGGATGAAGGCGTTAAGATAGAGCCTAGAAATTCTTTCGTACTTCACAGAGGGCCTTATATAATTGCATCCGTAATGGATGAATCTATAAGCAATGATCCTGTAGTGCTCAATGGAAAATTCGTAAATCTATTCGATGAACTCCTGCCTGTATGCGATACTTTTACCATAAGGCCGGGAGAGCAAGCTTTGCTGTATGATCTCAAAAAAGTCAGAAAATCTTTACAGCTCATTGCAGCTTCTTCAAGGATAGAAAATATCAGCGCTTTGAAAAACGGATTCAGCTTCAGTGCAACAGGACCTGAGGCGGTGACAGCTTCCGCAAGGTTTTACTGCGCTCAAAGACCCATTAAAGCGGAGGCTCATGAATCAAAAAGCAGCAAAAATACAAATATCGAACTTAATTGGAATGAGGAAAGCAGCACTGTTCTGCTCAGGTATCATAACTGCCATGATGGGCTGACAATCAGTGTAGAATGGTAGATCCCGCCTGTATGTTAAGAGTTAGCAGCAGAATCAGGTTACAGTGCTTTTATGGAATCGTTTACAGTGATCTTTACAGGAACCCTTACAGTTCTTGTTCCTATTTTATTATTGCTGTCGATTCTATCCAAAAGCATTTTGGCTGCGTTCATGCCGATACCTTTAGACGATTGGGAGACCGATGTCAATTTTGGCTTGAATACTTTGCTTAGCTCAAGGTCGTCGAAACATATTATTGAAATATCATCAGGAATAGAAATATTGTTTTCATTTATCGCAATGATCGCGCCTACAGCCATAAAATAGTTTGATATGAGTACGGCTGTAGGCATATTTTTTTTATCGGATATTATTTTTTTAAATGAATTATATCCGCCTTCTAAGTCATATGAATTTTTATATATATAGCGATCAAAAATCGGTATTTTATGATCTTTCATCGCATTTTTGTATCCCTTAAGCCTCTCGCCGGCGGAAAAGTTTTCTTCTTCTCCTGTTATTATGGCGATTTTTTTATGCCCTTTTAATATAAAATGTTCTGTTGCCTGGTATGCTCCGGATATGTTATCGGAGGTGACAAAGTCGCAGTCGACGCCATCCGCTATGCTGTCTACAACGACGATAGCGGCCCCTTTTTTTATATAATAATCCAGAAAATCGGCCGAGATATTTGTAGTGAATATAATAAAGCCGTCCACACCTTTGCGCAGCAAAAAATCCATTCTCTTTCTGCGTATATCATCATTTTCTTTGGTCTCACAAACTATGCTGGCATAACCCTTTTCATTAAGAAATTCCTCAATGACTGAAATTATACCTGTGTAAAATGTATTTGTAATGCTGTCCACGACTATTCCTATGGTCATTGCCCTGTTGATTTTGAGGCTCCGCGCGAAATTATTGACTCTGTAATCCAGTTTATCGATGGCATTTTCAATATTTATTCTGTTTTCTTCCTTTACGTTGCCGCCATTTAAATATTTTGAAACTGTTGCGATAGAAACATTTGACAATCTGGCGACATCCTTTATTGTAGCACTCAATTTTATAAATCAGCTCCTGTGTTAATATGTCTAAATATTAATTTAATTAAAATGCCGTGTCAAGCGCTGCTGTATTATTTCAATTCGTAATTTGAAATTATGATAAATAGGGTTATGTTATTTTGAGCAACAAATGAGTGCTCAAAATAACATAGAGCTCATATTACGAATCGAAGATATTATTTCAATTCGTCAGATAGTTCATTTGCAAGATAAACCATACTGCTTTATTTATATGAAATTGCAAGTTGCAAATTTGAGTTCTGGCGTATATCAAAAATATTCTTCAAATACAAAATATGCACTCGATAAAAAATTTCCCTTTGACGGACATAAGATTGATTTTAGAGAAACAATGGCATATAATTACATTAAAAGCTAAACGTTTAGCTTTATTGGAAAATCATCTTTTGTGCATAAACTTTATATGCACTGCGGATGAATTCCTTTTATATTTTTAAGGAGGAAGCAAAAATGGCTAACGTTAAAGAGATCAGTGTAAATGAACCTGTAAAAAGGCTTAGGGGAAGTTTACCAAAAGTAGGCATAAGGCCGATTATTGACGGAAGGCGAAGGGGTGTCAGGGAGTCTCTTGAAGGCCAGACGATGAATATGGCAAAATCGGTTGCCAGGTTGATAGAGGAAAATTTAAGGCATCCAAATGGAATGAAGGTCCAATGCGTAATTGCCGATACATGCATCGGCGGTGTTGCAGAGGCTGCGGAATGTGCCGAAAAGTTTGCAAGAGAAGGCGTTGGGTTATCGATAAGCGTTACTCCTTGCTGGTGCTATGGTACCGAAACTATAGATTATGACCCTTACATACCAAAAGCCGTATGGGGGTTTAATGGTACCGAGAGGCCCGGTGCAGTTTATTTAGCAGCCGCTCTTGCAGGGCACAGCCAGAAGGGGCTGCCTGCATTTGGAATTTATGGAAGGGACGTAAAAGATGTATCCGATACCGAAATCCCCGAAGATGTGAAAGATAAATTGTTGAGGTTTGCAAAGGCGGGGCTCGCAGTTGCGGAAATGAGAGGAAAATCATATCTTTCCATGGGGTCGGTTGCAATGGGCATCGCCGGCTCGACGGTAAATCCGGACTTTTTCCAGAAATACCTCGGAATAAGGAATGAATATATCGATATGTCCGAATTCGCCAGAAGGATAGAGGAAGAAATATATGACAAAGATGAATACAAAAGAGCATTAAAATGGGTAAAAGAAAATTGTAAAGAAGGTCCAGACAACAATCCGATAAATTTGCAGCATACAAAAGAGCAGAAGGAAAAAGACTGGGAAACAGTTGTAAAGATGACTTTGATCGCTAGAGATCTCATGATCGGCAACCCGAAGCTTGCAGAAGCGGGATTTGAAGAAGAAGCATTGGGGCATAATGCCATAGCCGCAGGTTTTCAGGGACAGAGACAGTGGACAGACCATTTTCCAAATGGAGATTTCATGGAGACGATTCTAAACACTTCATTTGACTGGAATGGGATAAGGGAACCCTTCATAGTGGCTACGGAAAATGATAGCCTAAATGGGACAGCTATGCTTTTCGGGCATTTATTGACCGGTACGGCGCAGATTTTCTCAGATGTCAGGACATACTGGAGCCCTGAATCTGTAAAAAGGGTTACCGGTAAGGAATTGACCGGTCTTGCCAAAAACGGCATAATCCATCTTATAAATTCAGGATCGACGACGCTGGATGGTACCGGTGAGCAGAGCAAGGATGGAAAGCATGCGATGAAACCTTTCTTTGAGATTACGCCTGAGGAAGCAGGAAAATGTCTCGACGCGACTTCATGGAGGTATGCAAGCCTTGGATATTTCAGAGGAGGCGGATATTCGTCCCAGTTTGTGACAAAAGGCGGCATGCCTGTCACGATGTCCAGGGTGAATATAATCGATGGACTAGGGCCTGTTCTCCAGATCGCAGAGGGTTACACCGTTGAACTTCCCAAGGATGTTCACGATATACTCGATAAACGTACTGATCCAACGTGGCCCACAACCTGGTTTGCACCGAGGCTGACAGGAAAAGGCGCATTCAAGGATGTATATTCGGTTATGAATAACTGGGGCGCAAACCATGGGGCAATAAGCTACGGCCATATCGGGGCGGATCTGATCACATTGGCTTCGATGCTCAGAATTCCTGTTTGCATGCATAATGTACCTGATGATAAGATTTTCAGGCCGAGCACATGGAATGCATTCGGGATGGATGCTGAAGGCGCGGATTACAGGGCTTGTGCAAATTTTGGCCCGTTGTATGGTAAAAGATAGATAGATTTTGGTCTTATAAGCCACGGTGATATTTATAAAAGTCACCGTGGTTTTTTATGCAAAGTAATCTAATATGACCAAAAGTGTAGTAAGATATTATATATAAACTAAATATTGGAAAGGGGATACAGATGTGCAGACTTTAGAAGATAAATTAAAAAGCGTTAAAGATTCCGGTACGGATTATTACGGCAAACGGTTATATTCAGAACTGGAATTTGCGATCGAGCTTTCTAAGGCAAAATCGGGAAAATATGACGATTTGATCGATAAGGCGATGGATTATTCCGTTGCTGAAGTGAGCAAGACCGGCAGTATCAGCGAAGAAATATGCAGCCATGCGGAAAATATGCTCTTCCAGGTTGCAAAAGAAGCTAAAAGATACAGAGTCATATGTGCCGCCCATGCACATATAGATATGAACTGGATGTGGAGATGGGATGAAACCGCTGCAGTTGCATTGGACACATTCAGGACCATGCTTAATCTGATGGATGAGTATCCTGATTTCAAGTTTTCACAATCGCAGGCTTCGGTCTATAGGATCATGGAAGATTACGACCCTGACATGCTCTCTGAAGTAAAGAAGAGGATTGATGAGGGAAAATGGGAAGTCACTGCATCTACATGGGTGGAATGTGATAAAAACATGCCAAATGGCGAAAGCCTCTCAAGACAGTTGCTATATACAAAGAAATATCTTTCCAAACTTCTTGGGATAGATCCTAATAGTTTGAAGATTGATTTTGAACCCGATACGTTCGGACACAGCGTCAATATTCCTGAAATATTGTCGGATGGCGGCGTAAAATATTATTATCACTGCAGGGGATATGAAGGATACAACATTTACAGGTGGACTGCGCCGTCAGGGAAGTCCGTAATTGCATATCATGAACCTTATGGATACAATTCGGATATTAATCCGTCGATGTTTTTATTCGTTCCGGAGTTTTGCAGAAACTACAATATAAATACCGCACTCAAGGTATATGGCGTCGGAGACCATGGCGGTGGGCCTACGAGAAGGGATATAGAAAGGATAATCGATATGAATAAGTGGCCTGTATTCCCAAGGATAGAATTCGGCACTTTTCATGAGTATTTCAATTATCTTGATAATTCCGGAGCCGATTTTCCAGAGGTTAAGGGGGAGCTTAATTTTGTATTTACAGGCTGCTATACCACGCAAAGCAGGATTAAAGCCGGCAACAGGATAACCGAAGCTGTACTTAACGAAGCAGAGGCTTTCTCGGCTCTGTCATCGCTTTATACAGGTTTTAAATACAGAAACGGTTCTTTTTCGAAAGCGTGGGAGGACGTACTGTTTAACCAGTTTCATGATATTATCCCGGGATCGGGCATCATAGATACGCGGGAATATGCCATGGGTAATTATCAGAGGGCACTGGCAATTGCAAACAGTGAAAAGAGTAAAGCCCTTAGAAATATTGCAAATTTGATAGATACAAGAGAATATGCCGATCCCGATATCGATATTAAGGAAACGACATCGGAGGGGGCGGGTGTAGGGTTTGGCGTTTCGGACTTTAAGATCTCCCAGTGCGACAGGGGAAAGGGTACCAAAAGGGTGTTTACAGTATTCAACCCGGCGGACATAGACAGAGAAGAAAATGTTGAGATTACAGTTTGGGACTGGCAGGGAAACATAGAATCCATCATATTTATGGATAGCTATGGTAATACCGTTCCTCATATGCTCCTTAAAAATGGATTTGACTATTACTGGGGGCATTCGTATATAAAAATCTTGCTCGAAGTGAAAGTACCGTCGTACGGGTATTCAATTTATGTGATGAATGGCGGCAGCAAGGGAATCGAAGTACCCCGCAGCGAATACCCTCGTGTTGAAAAAGAGGATAACTTCATACTGGAAAACAGCAGAGTAAAAATAGTATTTGATAAAAATAATGCATCCATAAGGTCGTTTATAGATAAGAAGAGCGGAGAGGAAATGATAGATGCGGGCAAGCCATCCGGCATATTCCGGCTTATAGAAGAGGATACCAATAAGCAGATGACTGCATGGATTGTAGGAAGGTATATGAATATAACAAATCTCAACCGGGATGTCAGGATAAAGAATATCAGTTATCCAAGTGGAAATTTAAGGCAGGGCATTCATTACGAGATACCCTTTAGAAACTCATACCTTAAAGTAGATGCATATTTAGATGATAATAGCACCGCTTTAAAATATGATGTTGAATGCCGCTGGCTCGAAGTTGGGGAAAACGGAATATGCATTCCGCAGCTTAATTTCATAATGTCTGTAAACTACAAGGTTGCATCTTATGTATACGATGTACCTTTTGGAACAATTGAAAGGCAGCCTATGGACATGGATGTACCTGCAGGAAATTTCTCTCTTGCAAAACGCAGCGAAAGAGGCAAGAAAGCCGTGATGCTTGTGACAAACAACAAATATGGATTCAGGGGATTTGAAAATTCCATAGCGGTGACGCTGATCAGAAGCTCTTATGATCCGGATCCGTATCCTGAGCTTGGAGTTCATAAATTCAGTTTTGAGATACAATTAGCAGATGAAACATCAAGGAAGGCGCTTATAGATAGTTCATACTGCTTTAACCATCCTATGTCAACGCTGCCTGTAGGCGTTCATGGGGGAAAGTTAAAGAAAACAAACGGTTTTATATCGCTTGAAGAGGGCAATGTGGCTGTTTCAGCGATAAAAGCCCCCGAAGGTGGGTACGAATCAGAGTCTGGCATTAAGAATCGGTTAATAATGAGGGTTTATGAGACCGAGGGACAAAATGGAAATGTTGTATTCAAATTTTATAATGCGCCAAAGATGGCATGCTTTATGGATATAAATGAAAATATCATTGAAACGGATTTGGGAATCGAGATAATGGGAAAAAGAGTGAAGTTTGACATAAAACCATACAGCATAGCAAATATCTGCATTGAATTCTAAATGCCTGAAGATGCAATTCATAATATGAAATGTATTATTTAAATCGATACATTTCATATTATGAATAAATCCTAAAAACCTGTTTGCAACAATTAGAGAAAAATAGAATATCTCACCGGTATAAGATCGGTATATTCTGGAGGTAAAAATGCTAAACAAACTAAAAAACAATCTGTCTACGAAGATAATATTATGGTACATGTTGATTTTTATATTTGTAATTATCTCTACTGTGATAGTATTTTATTTTAGTTCAACCAAGAATCTTGAAAGCGAAGTTACAAATACCAATATAGCATTTTTAAAACAAATAAATCAAAATGTAGATATGATTTTAAAGGAAATAGACAAGGAAGCGATAAATTTTGTCCAGCAGCCTGAAGTAAGAATTTTTATGGATGGCAATTCTAGTGACAGTACGGATAATTACGAGAATAATTATAAATTGTCAAGTCAACTGATAAATCTTAAGTTTTCCAACAGCAATATCTATTCTATTTATCTTTACTCAAATGTTAAAGGTAAAATATTGTCTGACACTGTAATGGAATCAAGCGATAATTTTTTTGATAACAATTGGATTAAAGATTATGAAAACATGGATGGATATAATAAGTGGCTTTCGACTAGAAAAGTTATGGAGGATTCTCTTTTTTCTATTCAAAAAAATATAATCTCCCTGATAAGACTATATCCAATTTCCAACAGCGTGGGTTTTAGAAAGGGTGCGATGGTTGTAAATGTGGATGAAGATAAACTTTATAGCATTATCAAAAATGCCAGATCCCGTGATACGGATCATATATTTATAATGGATAAATCGGGTCACATTATAAGCCATGATACAAAGGATATGCTTTATAATGATTTGACTAATAACAATTATATATTCCAGATACTAACAGGTCCTAAAGAAGGTTATTTAAATGAAAAAATAGACGGTATGAGATGTACTGTATTTTATATTACATCTTCCTATACAGGCTGGAAATATATAAGCATAATCCCCAACGTAGAAGTAGATAAGCCTCTTGCTACTACGAGAAACGTACTGATTACCATCTCGCTATTCATGCTCGCCATAGGGTTAATAGCCATTGGCTTTGTCGGCAAGCTGACTACAAGGCCAATCGAAAGGTTTTTCCATTCTATAAGGCAAAATATAAAGGGTATTGGCATAAATGGGCAAATAGAGGATGAATGCCAAAATCTTGACTATATGGAGAGAACCATAAATAACGTTATAAAAAATCATGAAAGCATGAGAAAGCAGATTACTGAAACCATGCCCATTATAAAGTGGGGGTTATTGACGGATTTGCTTATGGGGAATACTAAAAATATTGATGATATCAGGAAAAAAATTGCACTTGTAAATGTGAAATTATATCCGTCTAATTTTGCTGTAATGGTAGTGAGCATCGATAACAAAAATGAATTGGTAAATGATAAAAATGATAAGAATATTGATTTTTATATATATACAATTATTGAGAAGGCAGAAGATTTTATAAATCAGGAAAACCTTGGAGTAGGTATCGAAACGAGCAATGACAAAGCCGCAATCATAATGAGCTTTGAAACTGCTGATAATACAAGCAACCAGATAAGAATATTGACTGTGGCAGAAGCTATTAAAGATTTTATGAATGTACATCTCAGTGTTTCCGTATCTATAGGTATAGGCTCATGTTATGAATGTATGGACGATATTTATAAGTCTTATAATGAAGCAGTCGAGGCACTCAAATACAAGGTTATCATGGGTAACAACGCTATTATTTCAATTGATGATGTAAAAGTTCATGATGAACGTCAGCTCTATATGATATTGCCAATAATCGATTCAATAATTAGTTCTATAAGGTGTACAAATACCACAGAAACCCGAAAACAGATTTCAAGGATGTTTAATGAGGCTGTAAAGAAAAATATACCGCCGGATATTATAAGAGAATTTTGCATGCAGCTTGTAATGAAGGCTACTAAAGTAATGCTGGATGCGGGAGTAGACATAACTCAGCTGACAAAACGCAACTACAACAACATATTTGAGGCGTTGATTCAGATGGAAACAATTGAACAAATGGAAGAATATATACAAGGTATATTCAAAGAGTATATTGAAAAGATAGAGGAAAGAAGGCATCGGAAGGGGAATAATGAGCTTATTGAAAATATAATTTCATTTATACAATCAAACTATATGAAATATGACCTGACTTTAAACTCTCTGGCAGAAACATTTGATATAAGTGTGCCTTATCTAAGCAAAGTATTTAAAGAAAGCATGGGGACCAATTTTACTGATTATTTGATTTCAATAAGGATGGAAAAAGCCAAAAATTTGCTTACCCATACGGATTTTAAAATAAATGACATAGTAGAGAAAGTTGGATATGCTAATTGCCACAGCTTTATAAGGATATTTAAAAAATATACGGGCAAAACTCCAGGAGAATACAGGTCGGATACGAGAAATGGTACTTTTCAAAACAGATAATCGATATATATAAATAGCAAGGATAGTTCATGATATTAAAAGATGTACATGAACTATCCTTTTTGTTTTTAAAGAAAAGACTATTTGATTAAAAAAAGTTAATTAAGAAGAAATAAGAAAGGATACTTTAATTAAAAATATGCCATTTAAAAGGTGCGCGTGTGTATATAGAATGAAATTACAGAACATACTAAAAATTCGTTATAAGGAAGCGTATTAAATTGGTACATATGAGTGAAAAAGAATATAAAAGTTTCATTAGGGCCCTTAATAAATGGAATGCATTATATGATGAAAATGAAATGATGGTAAAAAAGCCTTTTTCTTCGCCAGGTTACCATACTAAATTAAAAGAAGAATTTGTACATCCTACAAGGGATTCTCTATCTTATGCGGTAGCGCTGCTCGACAGCGGGATAGAAAAATACAGGCTGAGAGCCATAGACATTCTGAAAAAAGTTATTTCTCTTCAGGATAAAAATCCATCACACGACACTTATGGAATATGGTCGTGGTTTTATGAAGAACCATTAGATAAGATGTCGCCTCCAGATTGGAATTGGGCCGACTTTTGCGGAAAGGAACTGCTTCAGGTTGCATCCGATCATAAGAGCAGAATTCCCGGGGACATATTTAACACGGTAAAATCTTCTATCCTCTGCGCATGTAAATCTATTATGAAAAGAAATATGGGGCCGCACTATACAAATATATCCATTATGGGAACATATGTGACACTTTTTGCGGGAGAGCTTTTCGGCGAGGATGAAATATTTAGCTATGCAAAAAAGCGTCTCATCGGCCTTCATAAATATAATATGGATAATGGAGATTTTACTGAATATAACAGCCCTACTTATACAATGGTGGCATTAGAGGATATATCAAGAATGTTAAATCAGATAAAAGATAAAGAATGCATAAGGATGATCAAAGATTTAAATGACATAGGATGGAGATGCATGGCACATCATTTCCATCAACCTACAGGGCAATGGTCGGGGCCTCATAGCAGATGCTATTCTTCCATTCAGGGAAAAGAACTCTGGTCAAAAATACAGCTGTCTGTAGGAGAAGGACTTCAGTTACTTCCTGAGGATGAGGTAGAGGCAGGCATTGAGACTTACAGAATAAGGCTGAGATGCCCGGATAAATACAAAGTATACTTTGAGAAATTTTGTGGTGCAAGAACTGAAAAAAGTATATATGTAAAAAAGAGTTCCGGAAGGAAAAGTGAAACTGCTATATGTTATATAGACAAATATTATTCTATCGGCACATTTTACAAATCTGATTTCTGGAATCAGAGGAGAGCATTTGTAGCTTACTTTGGTACAAGAGAAAGGCCAATATGCCTTCGACTCCGATGTCTTCATGACGGGTATGATTATTCTTCCGGAACTATTTGTAGCGTACAATCAAAGGGCAGAGTATTATCTGCGATCAATTTTGCAACAGATGGCGGCGATACCCACTGTAACCTCGATATGGTAGAAAATGCTACTATAGGTGCAAAAGATCTGAGGTTAAGATTTGAGATTACCGGTTTAAGAGAAGAAAATGGGGTTCCCTCTAAATGGACTGATGGATGCATAAGCATTGCATCGGAGAATGTAATTTTGAAACTGAAGGTCTTGTATAGTTCCTTCGGTGATAATGACATATGTTATAAGGTTCAAAATGAAGATGGGAAGATATACCTTGATATTATCCTGTACAGCGGCGAGAAGAAAAACATATGCTTTAAAGATCTAAAAGCATCTTGCACTATGGCATTTTTTATTGGTTCTATAAAAGAGGATGTAGATGCTTCTGATGCTATATGCCAAATAAATGATAATAATATTAGAACAATATGGAAAGAGAATGATGAGGTATTAAAAATAGACTCTCCTGTAAAGTGTGGCACATTTGATACGCTTTACAGATCCTGCATAGGTTATGTGAATGATAAGGAGTTCGATGAAGATAGATAATTTGGGCTATGGCATATGATTTCAAGTTAGAAGGGGGAATATCATTTGAGTGAAAAAACAGTTACAGTTCATAGAGGCAAAGGAATAGTAAAAGGGAAATCACCATTATTAAAAGCGATAGTTAGAGACAGGTATCTATATCTTTTTTTGGTTCCAATACTGGCATATTATATTGTTTTCAAGTATGGCCCCATGTATGGAGTAATAATAGCATTTAAAGATTTTAGATTTGCAGACGGTATACTTGGCAGTAAGTGGGTTGGATTTAAACATTTTCAAAGACTATTTACAAGTCGGGATTTTTTAATGATACTTAGAAATACCCTACTTCTTAATATATATAGTGTTGTGTTTGCCTTCCCCATACCAATAATTCTTGCAATATTGCTAAACGAGATACGCTGCATTTTTTTCAAAAAAGTATCACAGAGCTTATTTTATCTGCCGCATTTTATTTCATGGGTTGTTCTCGGGGGTATAGTGGTTGCACTTTTGTCTCCAAGCACAGGCGTTATTAATATCATACTTTCCCGGGTATTCGGGATTAAACCCATATATTTTATGGCGAGCACGAAGTGGTGGCCTGTGGTATTTATACTATCAGGCATATGGCATGACGCAGGATGGGGAACAATAATATTTTTGGCGGCAATAACAGGTATTAATACTGAACTTTATGAAGCTGCCGTACTGGATGGAGCCAATAAATTCCAGCAGATCTGGCATGTAACTCTTCCCGGGATACGGAGTACCATAGCAATTTTACTTATATTGAGAATGGGTTCCATGATGGATGTCGGCTTTGAGCAGATATTTATACTGCAAAATGGTGCGGTTACCAATGTCGCTGAGGTTATAAGCACATATGTGTATAGACTTGGAATACAGGGTATGCAATACAGTTATACTACGGCCCTGGGACTTTTTCAATCTGTTATAAGCATGATACTGGTTTTGGGTTCCAACAAAATAATAAAGGCTATGGGAGAAACAGGGCTTTGGTAAAGGGGGAGAGGTTTTGACTATTAAAAAATCTACCGGTGAAAAGATATTTATTGTGATCAATTATATATTTATAGGTCTTTGTTCTTTTATTGCGCTTTATCCTTTTATACAGATAGTTGCGACTTCATTCAGCAGCAGTCGTGCTGTATCTTCAGGGGAAATATTCTGGAGGCCTGTGGAATTTAATGTTCTTGCATATAAACAATTGCTCCAAGACGGCCAGATATTTGTTGCCATGAAGAATACTGTGATTTTAACCGTTGTCGGCACAATAATAAATATGTCGGCAACAGTGCTTGCTGCTTACTCGTTATCGAAAAAGAGGTTAAAGGGAAGAAAGGTTTTCTTATTGATAATTATTTTTACAATGCTCTTTAACGGAGGATTGATTCCAAATTTTATATTGATAAAAAATCTGGGCCTTATGAACAAGTATGCGGGGTTATGGCTTATGGGGCTTATAAGTACGTACAATATGTTTGTAATGAAAACTTTTTTTGAAGGCCTCCCGGATAGCTTGGAGGAGGCAGCCGCGATAGATGGGGCAAATGACATTCAAATACTTGTGCGTATAGTAATACCTCTCTCCCTTCCGATGCTTGCCACGCTCACGCTATTCTATGCTGTAGGATGGTGGAACTCATATTTTAATGCGATGATTTATATTACAAGCACGGGCAAGATGCCTTTGATGGTGAAACTCATGCAGATGCTCGATATGGCACAGATGATAATGATAAATACAAATCTTTCCGGAGGAACTGAAGGTATCATAGAAAATACTGTAGCGCCTGAAACTCTGAAAGCTGCATCAATAGTCATAGCAACACTTCCAATACTCTGTATATATCCATTCCTTCAGAAATATTTCGTAAAGGGTGTATTGATAGGCTCTATAAAGGGTTGATATTAAGTTTACAAGCTTAATATATAAAATAAATTAAGGAGGAATAAAAATGAAGTTGGAGAAATTCAAAAGGGTTGTTTCAGTATTACTTATGGTCCTTATGGTATTAATTATGCCAGGGTGTGGAAGCAAACCGGGGAATAAAGAAGGAGGCAATGCCGGTTCTAATTCTGCAGACCAGTATGATAAGCTACCTAAGGAGGTAAGCGCTATCATATTAGACAGAGGACAGGTTCCAGCCTCGGAAGGAACATATGAGGAAAACCGCTGGACAAAATACATCAATCAAAATTCAGGCGTTAAGGTAAAATGGGTACCTGTACCAAGGACTCAGGATATTCAAAAAATGAATACGCTTATTGCCTCCGGACAGGCTCCGGATCTTCTCTGGGAATATAGCAGGGATTATATATCACAACTAGTTGACCAGGGAGCACTTCAGCCTATAGATGAATATATACAAAAATACAGCATAGCGTATAAAAACTATCTTGCTAAAAATTCGGAATTAAAACCCTATGTTACTTTTAATAATAAAATGTATGCTTTCACAAGCAAAAGAGGGATAGATTCAATAGCTAACCATGCTATGTGGATCAGACAGGATTGGCTTGACAAACTGGGCCTTAAAATGCCGACTACCGACGAAGAGTTATTTAAAGTTGCAGAAGCTTTCAAGAATCAGGATCCGGACGGTAATGGCAAAGCGGATACCTATGGATTCGCATTCAACTATAATATGGCCGGTATAGTTTCCGCTCTATATGGAGCTGCATGGAATATTGTAGATAATGGTAAAATAATCAATCCGTTAAACACGGAAAGATATAAAGACGTGTTGGCATTTAGAAAAAAAATGTTCGATGAAGGTTTAATAGACAAGGAATTTATAACAGATACAAACTTTACAAGAGAGAGGCAGATTTGGGTTACCGGTAAAGCAGGAATATATTTTGGCGGATGGAATATGGGAAATGAGTGGAAAGATTTAAAGAAGAATGTCCCTAACGCTCAAATGGTACCGCTTGAATCGGTGTCGACCAAGTACGGCAAGTTTGGAATGTGGCAGGAACCCCCTGCGAATCGTATAATAGGTGTCAATAAGGATGCAAAGAATCCAAAGGCTATTGTACAGTTAATGGATTGGCTGATTGACAAGGGATGGTTTACCATAACGTTTGGTATAGAAGGCAGCAACTATAAGATGGTAAATAATGTACCGCAGGCTATAGATGCTGATAAAAACAGAACTGAGCTTGGATATTCAGGTGAATATGCGCTCATAAGCCAGTTAGATCCGAAAGCTGATTGGTTTCCTATAATGGCTGCATCGGATGCTATGTCCCAGGAATATGCCAAAGTTGAATCGCTGTCTCTTGAGACACAGCTTAAGAATAAATTCCCAAGGACAACGCCTTATAATCCTACAAGCACTGATATATCTCAACTTAGTACTGAATTTCAACCGATACAAGCAGATATTGAGACAAAAGTAGTGACGGGTGGAAGCAAATATACTGTTGATTGGGGAATAGAGCAGTTGCGCAATGAGAGAAAGCGTCTTGGCGGTGATAAAGTAGATGCATATGTCCAGGAATGGTATGATAAAAACAAGGAAAGTTTTTCAAAGTAGGAAATATAAAATATGACAGTGGCAAGTCTGATTCATAGGTAAAATATATAAAAATGTGTATTCTTTTGCTTGGGGAATGGAGGTCAAAAATTTGGGCAAAGGCCAAAAGTCTGTAAATATATTTAAAAAATATAATGATAAATATACGGGAAGGAAAGTCGTAAGGCTCACATCAGATAAATATATAAGCCATCATCCATATTTCTATAATAAAATGATAACGAATGATGGAAGGTATTTGATATATGCAAGTAATAGGGACGGCAATAGGAACTATTACAAACTTGATTTAATGAATGGCGCGAATATACAGCTTACGGATGGTTATGAAATCGATGACTTCAGTGCATGTCTTTCAGGAAACGATAAATTTTTATTTTATATTAACGGAGATTCTGTAATAAGACTTGATATGGATTCATTGAATGAAGAAATTATTTACAAAACGCCTGAGAAATGGAAAATAGGTGCGTTTGGAATGAGCTCTGACGATAAATTCATGCTTGTCAATGAAATGAATAAGAAGGACATTGTACAGAATAATAACTGGTCTGCTTTTGAAACTCAATGGGCCGTAAAACCGAACTGCCGCCTGATATATATCGATGTAGATAATAAAAGGAGCAGGGTTATTCATGAAGAGGCCCACTGTTGGCTCGGACATCCTCAAATAAGGCCGCATAATAATAACGTTCTCATGTTCTGCCATGAAGGTCCGGGAACTAAAATAGATGCGAGAATATGGCTTATCAATTCTGATGGCACTAATTTAAGATGTGCCACGCCAAAAGAACCGGATGAGGTGGTTACTACGCATGAATACTGGATAAATAATGGTTCAAAAATAGCATTTATGCACAGGCAAATAAATGGCCGCACTACTATAAGATATGTTGATCCTATTACTTTGAAAATAAAAGAATTAATGGAGTGCTCGAATTATTGTCATTTTACCTCGGATTCAAAAAATACAATAATTGTTGGGGATGCCCAACCGCCTGTAGAACCGTTTCTTTTTATAGTTGATGTCGCAAGTAGAAAAGAAGAGAAATTATGCTTCCATGGCACGAGCTGGAAAAGTTATGGCTCAACTCAGGACTGTCATCCTCATCCAGCTTTTACGCCGGATGAAAATGCTATCATTTTTACTTCAGATATGGATGGGAAGCCATGTGTTTACAAAGTAGAAATATAGCACTTTGGATGCAGTCAAATAGACATTAAACTTATGGATAACGGTTGATCTTATGAATGTATATTTTTTATATGCATCCAGATCCTGCCGTTATCTTTTTTATATCATATCGATTTTGATAAAATATATAATCGAGTAAGAAAATAGATAGCTAACTTTATGTTGTATAATCCCTGTCGACAGTTATTACAGCATCGTAGGCAGGGTGCTTTTTTTTGATCTCTTTAGTTAATTCTTGTTTTAAAAGTTCCTTCTTCGCAGGCGAAACTTTTATTCCGAAAGGGATTACAATATCGAATATAAGATTTTTATCTTTTCCTTTACCGACTACCCGGAAGTCGTGCATAGATCCGATTTCGGGAAATTTTTTGAGAATGGCCAACACTTCTTCCTTTGCATCCGATATCTCTTTTGAATCGTTGCATACAGGATCCATGTGTATTACTGTAAAAATGTTAAGCTTATTTGTTATCTCTTTTTCGGTTTTATCTATTTCAGAATGCAATGTCATTATATCCACATTATAAGGGACTTCTGCATGAAATGAAGCCATGCATCTCCCTGGCCCATAGTTGTGTATTACAAGGTCGTGGATTCCGATTATCAGTTTATGGCTTAAAGCAAGCCTTTTGATTTCCTTTACAAGGGTCGGATCCGGAGCCTCGCCCAAGAGAGGGTCTATAGTATCTTTCATTATAGATATACCGGACATGATAATCGCAAATGCAATCAGTACGCCAACATATCCATCAATATGGATATGCAGAAAACCTGATATGATCATCGACAGCACGACTCCGCTCAAAGTAAAGACATCGTTCAACGAATCCGCTCCGGCAGCTTTTAGGGCGGAAGAATTAATCTTTTTACCTATATACTTATTGAGATGGCTCAAATACAACTTAAGAGGTATCGCAAGTAGAATGATGAGGAAGAATATAATATTAAATTTTACATCTTGAGGCTTGAGTATTCTCGAAAATGAACTACTTATGAATCTTACGCCAACCAGCAATATTAGTGAGGCTACCAGCATGGCTGACAAATACTCTATGCGTCCGTGCCCGAAAGGGTGTTCTTTATCGGCGGGTTTATTGGAAAGTTTAAATCCCGCAAGAGTTATTACGGACGAAGATGCATCCGAAAGCTTGTCAAAAGAATCCGCCGTTACGGCTATGCTGTTTACCAGGATGCCTATTATAAACTCTATTAAGAAAAGCATGGAGTTAATGATCAAGCCTATTATGCTTACCAAGGTGCCATAAGACTGACGCACACTTCTATTCTCAATGTCCTTGTAATTTTTTATGAACTTTTTCGTTATAAATTCAATAAACATGATATCACCTTTTAAAAATCAAAATTTTATACATATAATAATTTAATAACTTATGATACATCAAACCAAGCAAAAAATCAAAAAAATTTATTGCTTCGGATGCATATTCTTCAAATGATCTTTATACACCTTATTGCTTCTGGTCCGATTTGCAATTTGAGCTTGTGTTATTTTAAGAACTAGTTAATTCGCTAGATTCGAGTTTTGTAAGTTAAAAATCGATTAAATAGATGCTAATGGAATAAATGCTGAGATATAAGACAGATAGATGCAAAAAATATAGATAGATATAATAATTCCGCTATATATAGATAATTATCATATTTGATTATTCTCACAATTGCATATATTATTTAAATTGATGATAGTTAGTAGCTATTTTTTGTTTGAACACTTATTCCAACGAATTTAAAAAGTATTTTGATTAATACGGCAGATACTATGCAATTTAACTGATTTCAATTTAAAATTCTATAAATATATAATTTTCATAATATAAAAGATATTCCAAAACGATAGATATAAATTTGTTATATAGACTTATTCCAATGCAAAAATAAAGTAAGGTGAAAATATGAACATAAGAAAGTTAGACCAGGAGACATTAAAAAATCTTAACAGGCAGATAATTCTAAACTACATACGCAAATACAGGGAAATATCGAGGATCGATCTTGCAGAACATACAAAACTGAGCCCGACCACGGTATCATCGATTACGTCTGAACTTATTCAAAAGGGAATAGTAACTGAAACGAGAATAGGCGAATCCAATGGTGGGAGACGTCCCGTAATGGTAGGCATAAACCCGATGTCGGCGTGCATTATCGCGATTATTTTGACACCCAAGGGGATAAGATATGCTCTTGCCGACCTGAACTGCGATATATATGGGGAAAAGTATGTTAAATGTACCATAGATTCCAGCGATAAAGCAATGGATGTCATATTGAACAGCATACAGGATATAAAAGGTGGATTTCCGGATGCGGCGGGTAAAATATACGGCATAACCATAAGTATCCCTGGTGTAATCGATCATGAAGAGGGCAAGGTGCTGTATTCATCAAGGCTCAATATCAAAGATTTCAATATGGCTTCAGAGGTTAAAAGGAAAACAGGGATAGACTGTTACGTTTTTAAAGATACCGATGCATTTATACTTGGCGAGCATAGATTCGGCGTGGCGATTGGGTATGAAAACTTTGTATATATAATAGTAGAAAACGGGGTAGGCATGTCCTATATAAACTCGGGTAAACTTTTTAAGCCGGGGCCCAGCGGTGGTTTTGAACTCGGGCATATGACTATCGACTCAAATGGGCCCGAATGTTCATGCGGCAACAGAGGCTGTCTCGGGACTGTTGTTTCTGAGATTCCGATTCTGAACAGAATAAAGAAGCTTAAAGAAAAAGGATATGAAACCTGTATAGTCAATACAGACAAGCTTTCTTTATCTGATATTGTGGATTTTTCAAATAAAAACGATAAAGCTGCAAGATATGTGCTTGAAGAGCAGGCACGGCTCCTTGGCATAGCAGTGGCAACTGTAGTAAATTTGTTAAACCCGGAGCTTGTTGTAATCGGCGGCCCCTTAAGCAAATGCCGCTGGGGCTTTCTCGATATCTTGAATGACTGTGTCAAAGACAGGGCTCTTCAGATATACAGTAAAAATACGACTATCAAATTTGCAAGACCTGGAGAGGAATCGGCATTAAAGGGTATGGCTGATGAAATATATGAAAGAGACATATTCAGACCGGTTGAGATTTAATTAAAACATGGCAATCCCCATCTTTTAGCCTTGGCGCAGATGGTGGGGAAGTTCGTTTGGTTACAGCAGTCTTATGACTGTAACAAATAAATATAAAATCAAAAGGGGGTCTTTTAATGAAACTTAAAAGATTACTAAGCTTAGCAATTTGTGTATCTATGTTAGTAGTTGTATTTGCAGGATGTTCCAAGAAGGGAACCCAGACTACAGGTACAGAGAACAAAAAGACAGACATAATTTACTGGCAGCACAGCAGCCAGGCAAGGGATGACATGATGAAGACTCTTGCATATGAATTTATGCAGAAGAATTCCGACATAAATATAAAAACCGAATTCATCCCTGAGGAAGATTATTCAACTAAACTTACATCTGCTCTTGCAACCAATGCCGCACCGGATGTATTCCAGGTTGAATCCGGAATGATCCCAAGACTGGTAAAGGCAGATGCAGTTCAGCCACTTGACGAAACGGTAATGCCGTCTGATAAGATAAAAAGCGATTTTGTCCCTGCAGCAGTCGACGGGCTGCAAGTTGGCGGAAAATACTATGGAATGCCGACAGATATGCAGACGATAGTTCTTTACTGGAATAAGGATCTTTTAAAGGCGGAAAATCTTGACGCGGAAAAAGGACCTCAGACATGGGATGAACTTTTGGATTGGGCTAAAAAGCTTACAAAGGTAAGCAATGGTAAAATGGTTCAATCGGGATGGGGAGAAACAGGCTATCATCCTGAAGTTCAGGCATTTGTTTATACTAATGGCGGCAAAATGACTGATGACAGCGGAAAGTATGTATTTGCCGATGATCCAAAGTCGGTTGAAGCAATAAAGTTTATGGCAGATGCATATAAGGTTTCCAAGGTTTATGATACGAAATTCATGGCAACCTGGGCAGGATTCAGACAGGGCAAAGTAGCTATAATGCTTGGTCATCCTGCAATGTTCGGCAACTTAAAAAAGACGGCACCGAATGTAAAATTAGGCATTGGCCTTGTGCCGACTAAAGATGGAAAACGTGTTACGGCAGTTACATCATGGGCATATGTTGCTTCAAAGAAAGCCAATTCATCAGCATCTACTAAATGGATAGAGTATCTTTCAAGCCAGGATGTTGAAAAGAGATGGACCCAGAACACTGGTGAACTTCCTGCAAGAAAGGCCTTAATCAACGACGCGGATCTTGTAAAGGACCCACAGGTCAAGATACTTCTTTCATCTTTAAATGATTCCAAAGTAGGATCACTGCAAACAGGAGCTTTAAACAAGATTTGGAGCGATGCTTTTCAGAAGCTGATACTCAGTGATGCACCTTTTGATGCAACATTAAAGCAGCTGCAAAGCGATCTGAATACCGAGGCCTCAAAGGATTTGAAATAAAACTTAAAGAGGGAGGGAAATTCCCTCCCTCTTGTCAATTAAATAAAAATATATGAAAGGAGTGAGTTTATGGAAAATTCAATGAAAGCAAAAGCTGATGCAAATTTATTTAAAGCTCCTAAAACAAGGAAATTTAAAAGCATAAAAATCGTTCCGTATGTGTTTATTGCACCGGCTATTATTTATCTTTTTATAGTTACAATTATACCTGCTATAATGGCTCTCCCAATAAGTTTTACCGATTGGACTGCCCTAACTCCGCGAATGCATTTTATCGGCATTGAAAATTACAAACGTCTCCTTCACGACCGGGCTTTTTTCCAATCAATACTGGTTATGTCGAAGTTTTTTATCGCGGTTCCTCTAACGATGGCAGCAGGATTGCTCGTTGCGATGCTGCTTAATAATAAACTTAAAGGGATGACTTTTTTCAGAGTGGTTTATTATTCTCCAGTAATTACATCTACCATAGCTGCAGCCATATTATTCGATTGGTTTTTTCAGCCGACTTATGGGCTTTTCAACAGCATATTGAATATGCTGGGAATTCCAGGGATCGGATGGGTGTCGGATGCAAAGACGGCGGCGATGTCCGTAATCATATTCGTAGTATGGAAAAGAGCAGGGAACTCAATGCTCATATATCTGGCGGGGCTTCAGGGGGTACCCGATATGTATATGGAAGCCGCGGATATCGACGGGGCATCGTGGTGGCAAAAGTTCTGGTATATTACTCTTCCACTTTTGAAGCCTGCCAATATCTATCTGTTTATAACAGGCATAATAAGTACATTTATGATATTTCAGGAAACATATATGCTGCAGGGCCCTTTAAAGAGCACCGAAACCGTCGTATATTACATTTACGAAAAAGGGTTTACGAGTACCGAGATGGGCTATGCAAGTGCCATGTCCTTTGTACTCTTTGTGGTAATCCTTATAATTACAATCCTGCAGTTTAAAGTCATGGATGTAGATGCTAATTCCAATTAAGGGGGGAGATAATAATGAGAAAAAATAAAATAAACAAAAATATAATCTTATATATAGTTCTTATTGCATGTTCATTGCTTGTTATTGTACCTTTTGCATGGATGATATTTTCATCTTTCAAAACAGTAGAAGAATTTTATTATATGCCTCCAAAAATTCTCCCCAAGAAATTCATACTTGATAATTTTAAGGAACTGTTTCAAAAGGCAAATTTCGGTCTTTATTATTTAAACAGCTTATATGTAGCTGCAGTGCAGGTAGTGCTGGATATTATCATTGTAACTACTGCGGGATATGGATTTGCCAAGTATGATTTTAAAGGTAAAAAGGTATTATTTACGATAGTACTGGCGACGACAATGGTGCCATGGGTTGCAACGATAATTCCACTTTATATAATGGCATATAAGTCAGGAGTTGTGAACACTTATTTCGGGCTCATATTTCCAGGGCTTGCAGATGCATTCAGCATTTTCCTTGCCCGTAATTTCATGTCGACTATACCTACGACACTGATTGAGGCCGGGAGGATAGACGGTGCAGGGGAGTTTAAAATATTCAGAGTCCTTGTGCTTCCGTTAACAAAGCCTATTATTGCCGTCTTAACCATCAATAAATTTATAGGAAGCTGGAATGCATTTGTATGGCCGCTTCTCGTAGTGACAAGCGAGGAATTAAGAACACTTCCTATTGCTGTCGCTAAGTTTTCCAGTCAGTATTACGATGCATATAATTTAAAGATGGCAGCCGCCACTCTTGCAATAATACCTGTATTGATAGTTTATGTTTCTTTTCAGAAATACTTTGTGGCCGGTATATCTTTAACAGGCATTAAGGAGTGAGATATTTGAAAAGGGTCGATTATCATGTGCACACGAATTTCTCGGATGGTCAGGCTTCCTATGCCGAGGTAATAGACAGGGCAAAGGAAATCGGGCTTTACAGCATAGCTATAACGGATCATTTTGATAGTTTTGATAAAGGGAAAAGCTTCTGCTTAAAAACCGATGATGAACTGATGGACCATTTTGACAGGATACGCGAATATGGCAGTAAGATCGGGCAGAATGTTTTATGCGGCATTGAAACCTGTACGGATTATGAGGGAAACCTCAGGCTTTCCGATATAGTTATAGAAAGCTGCGACATTATCATAACAAGCCCTCATTATGTCGAATATGACGGCCCTTTGATTCCGGGCCACTATTTCAATGATTGTTACTGGGAAGCCTATAAAAGAAAAGTTTTGAATATGGCAAGGGGACCCGGCGATATACTGGGACATTCTGAAGGGTATTTGCCACTTGGAAAGTTGCTCGTCCCGGGAACTACTACTTATGAAGAAAGAAAGAAGTTATGCTATAAGATAGCTTGCAGATATTTCGACAATGAATATATAGATGAACTTGCTAAAATGTTGAAGATATCGGGAAAGGCACTGGAGCTTCATTGTGCGACGCATACGCCGAGGGAGGCAGTCATACAGAAAATGATTGAAAATAAAATTTCCATAAGCCTTGGAAGCGATTCACATGTTCTGCCAAGTGTGGGCAAAGTGGAATGGGGACTTAGCGTGTTGGAAAAGTATAATGGCGAAAAGCTACAGTTTATTAAATAATTGATTTATATTTATTGCAATTGAGATAATCAGGGGAATTCGATGGTTTTATTGTAATTGTACGGACAAAATTTTTTTATCTGGGAGGTAGTAGATGTATGCTAAAAGTAGCGATTGTAGGAGCAGGCACCATGGGCAGCGTCCACAGCAACAGTTATAGGAGCGTTCGGGGAGCAAAAGTTGTTGCCATATGCGATATACGACCTGATAGAGCGACAAAGGCAGCTTCTGCGCATGGAGCGAAGTGCTATGAAGATTATGATATGATGCTCAGGAACGAAAAGATAGATGTTGTGGATATATGCCTTCCAACATATATGCATAAGGGATTTGCCCTAAAGGCTATATCATATGGGAAACATGTGTTTTGTGAGAAGCCTATTGCGTTAAGCATAGGTGATGCCCGGGAAATGGTAGATGGTGCCCGAAACAGAGGAGTTAAATTTTCCGTGGGGCATGTCGTAAGATTTTTCCCCGCATATGCAAAAGCTGTTAAGAACATCAAAGAAGGGAAAATAGGCATCCCAAAACTGATAAGGACGACGCGGACCGGTGCGTATCCTTCATGGAGCTGGAATAACTGGTATAGCAATTATGATTGCAGCGGAGGGCCCATGGTAGATCTTATTATCCATGATATAGACTGGATAAGGTATAATTTTGGAGATGTAGAAAGAGTGTTTGCAAGAGACCTGTATGGCAGGAAAATAGATAATTTAGACCATTGCCTTATAACGCTTAGGCTTAAAAATGGCGCAATAGCACATATTGAAGGGAGCTGGGCATATCCTAAGGGTTCCATATTCGGTACCACATTTGAAATAATAGGTACAAAGGGCCAGATAGAATTTGACAGCAGAAGCAGCGCGCCCATAAAAAAGTACGTACCAAACGGCGACGCCGTGCGGACATCCATCGAAAGTCCGATGTTTCCGGATGAAGAGCCGTATACCATGGAGATTCAGAAGTTTATAGATTGTATAACAGAGAATAAGAAGCCGTTGGTTTCAGGAGAAGATGCCATAAAGGCTCTTGAAATATCTCTTGCAGCGGTCAAGTCTGCAAGGACAAAGGAAGTAGTTCTGCCCGGAGGTGATAATTGATGGAAAAAATTAAAATTGGAATGGTAAGCTTTGAGCATATGCACGCTTTGAGTTACGCAAAGGCTCTTTCAAAGATGGAAGATGTTGAAATTTCAGGAGTTGCGGATAGCGATATGTATAGAGGAACTCAGGCTGCTTCGATGTTTAATACAAAATACTATCAGGATTACAGGAAGCTTCTTGAAACCCCGGTTGACGGAGTTGTAATATGCACATGCAATAAGCTCCATATGCCGACCGTTATCGATGCCGCGAAAGCCCATAAATATATTATGGTGGAAAAACCGTTTGCGACAAATACAAAAGAAGCTGATGCAATGCTGAAAGCCTGCAGAGATAACGGCGTAAAAATGATGACCGCATTCCCTTTGAGATTCAATCAGGCGGTTATTGAGGCAAAGAAGCAGATCGACAGGGGAGATATAGGCGACATATTGTGCATTACCGGGATAAATCACGGCAAGATGCCATCGGGCTGGTTTCTGGATATAAATAAGTCCGGAGGCGGTGCGATAATCGATCATACCGTACATGTAGCGGATCTTATGAGATGGTTTACTGGAAGCGAAGTTAAAACAGTATACGCCGAAACAGGCAATATGCTATATAATACAGGAATAGATGACTGCGGAATTTTAAATGTGGAATTTGAAAACGGAGTATTCGCTACGATCGATACGAGCTGGGCGCATCACAAAAATTATCCTATATGGCCGGAAGTTTATATGGAAATAATAGGGACAAAAGGTGTATTGAAGGTAGATGCTTTCAAGCAGGTGGAAAGGGTTTATAGCGAAGAGAGCGGAGAAATAACCGATGATGTTTGGGGGAGCGATGGTGATGAAGGCCTTATGCGTGAATTCGTAAATACAATAAAGACGGGCAAGGAGCCTTCAGAGACAGGTCTTGACGGCGCGAAGGCCATGTGGATTGCCCTTGCTGCATATGCATCATCGAAAAGTCATAAGGTAGAAAAGGTAGTATACGGGGGATGAAAATATGGAACTTAAAGCAGCAGTCATAGGTTGTGGAAGGATATCTCCGATGCATTTGGTATCTATTAAGAAAACTAAAAATGCAAGGCTTGTCGCGGTATGCGATATAAAAGAAGACAGGGCAAGGGCTGCCGCGGCAGCGAATGGGTGCAGATATTATACTGATTATAAAAAAATGCTGGATGATGAAGATTTGGATGTGGTGCATATTTGCACGCCCCATTATCTTCACCATGATATGGCCGTTTATGCAGCGCAAAGGGGTATTCATGTCATAACAGAAAAACCTATGGCGATTAATTATGGAGATGCCCTGGACATGGTTAAAAAATGCAGGGAAAATGGCGTTACTTTATCTGTGATGTTTCAAAACAGATATAACAGGGCGGTTCAATATATAAAGCAGGAAATAGGAAGCGGAAACTTGGGAAGAGTTCTTTCGGCCAGGATAATAGTTACGTGGGACAGAAGGGATGAATATTATCTTAAAAGCGACTGGAAGGGTACATGGGATAAAGAAGGCGGCGGGGTCGTAATCGATCAGGCTATCCATTCCATAGATATCGTAAGATATATTATAGGAAAAGAAGCGCTTTCTGTGGAGGCATGTATTCATAACAGGAGGCATAAAAAATTCAAGATAGAGGATACGGCAGAAGGAATCATAGAATTTGAAGATAACATACTCGCAAGCTTTTATACGATGAATTATTTTACATTCGATATGCCTATAGAGATCACTTTTCACTGTGAAAAGGGCGTTTGCGGGATAAATGGCGATGAAGGATTTATATCGTATAAGGACGGCAGATATGTTTCCATAAAACCACTGGATGAAGATAAAATCGATTATGGGAATGGCGCAAAAAAATACTGGGGTTACTGCCATTTTATCGAAATAAAAAATGCCTATGAGGCTATAGAGGACAAAAGGAATGTGGATGTAAACGGAGAGGATTGCCTCAAGACGCAGCAGATAATAAATTCTATATATGAATCAGGGAAATCAGGGTTTAAAATATATCTGAAGCATGATGCAAATATTTAGGTTGCTTCAAACAAGAAGGTGCTTCTTTGAATAGCGCGATGGATACAAGAAAACAAAAGGAACATGTAGTATATATAAATTGGGATGGGTTTGCATGGTATTATTATGAACTGGCTAACAAAAACGGAAGCTTAAAAACACATTTTATAAATGAGCTTGCAAAATCAGGAGTGCTGTTTACAAACGCATACACGGGGATACCGTCAATAACCAACCCTATGCAAACGGCAATCGTATGCGGAGCATGGCCTAAAACTACGGGTAACTGTTATAGATATTATGACAGGAAAACAAACAAAGTTATCCAGTTTGGAAGAGAGAATAAAGCTGAAACCATAGCCGAGGCGGCAGTAAGGCAGGGCATTAATGCCGCCTCGGTGCAGCAGTTTATTTTACAGGACAGGGGAACTAAAGCCGGCGATAATAAAAATCCGTATATACAATATGAAAAGGCCGATTATTCTTTGCGCTTCGATACAGCTATAAAACTCATAAAGGGGGAGGCTGTCGGTAAATGGGGACAGAGAATAAGGCTAAGGGAAATACCGGGATTTTTAGCCCTTTATATGGATGACCTCGATGGCATAGGTCACAACAACGGGACAACTTATGGCGTACGGCGGGTAAAGACTGAAGAGGACAGGGTAAATAGCGTATTAAAAAGGCTAAATGAAATGGATGAAAAACTTGAAGAATTTGTACAGGCCTCCAAGGATGTCGGCATATATGACGATACATCGTTTATACTTACATCTGACCATGGCATGGCCCCATATGGGCAGCAGGACTTAGAGTATGATGGATATGGTTATACAAAACTT
Organism: Clostridiales bacterium; assembly: GCA_030016385.1. Classification (NCBI taxonomy): domain Bacteria; kingdom Bacillati; phylum Bacillota; class Clostridia; order Eubacteriales; species Clostridiales bacterium. The sequence continues at coordinate 46,991 of JASEJN010000008.1, forward strand.
ATCGATCTTATAAAAACTATAGAAAGTTTGAATTACAGGGTTGATGTATTAGATAAGGGACAGGGAGCATCACATGACGCTGATATCGTAATAGTATGCGTGGGGCTTGAGGCACAGCTTACATTTGCAAGGGATTATTCAGATGATGAAATTGTAAGGATTATAAATGCCGTTAAGGATAAGCCTTATACAGGCGCAATAATGACAAGGGATGAAATGGAGAAAAGGGGAGCCATGGAAGGTTTTGCAGATTTGCTGATATCTCCAAAACCGCCGTATAGCTTCCAGCCGAGCAGAAGACTTTTTATAGCCGGCGGGCAGCATGATTCACTGGATGAAAGCGCCCAGCATATATTCTCTATGATGTGGGGAAAAGGCATAAAAAAGGGTTATGTATATACAAAGAAGATGTACAATATCGATTTTGCAAGGACCATGGCAAAACTTCTCGGTATCGATGGACCAAAGGATGCGACAGGTGGTATACTAGAAGGAGCTTTGCTGCAGAGGTGACCAAAAGGGATTGCCAGGAGCAAAATATATTTCTATTACTCTAAAGAGTTCACCTAAGGTATAATTACCAAGGTTTTTTAAAGGAGATGGCAATATATGAAAAAGAAAAAATTTGCATGTCTTTTTTTGATATCTGCAATGATTTTTTCAATACTTCCGGTTATAAGATTTGCAAAACAAGTACATGCTAAGAATGCCGATAAACATGGTACACTTACATCGATGGAGAGCGATGTGGATTATATTGATCCCGATGACGATTACGTCGTGTATATAAACTGGGATGGATTTGCAAAATATTATTATGATTTGGCAAATAAGGGGAAGAATACAAAGACGCTTGTACTTAACAGTCTGGTAAAAAGCGGCGTGATGTTTGAAAATGCTTATACAGGAGTGCCTTCTATAACAAATGCAATGCAGCCTGCAATAGTATCGGGGGCATGGCCTTTTGTTACGGGGAATGCATACAGGTATTTCGATAAAAAGACCAATACCGTGATTCAATTTGGAAGGGAAAATAAAGCGGAGACTATTGCGGAAGCGGCAGGAAGGCAGGGCCTGATGGTTGCTTCGGTGCACCAGTTTACGCTGGAGAACAGGGGGACTGTTGCAGGAGATCCTGCAAAGCCCTATATCACGGCAGGTGATAATGCTGACTATGCCGCAAGATTTGATGAAGCTATAAAGTTGATTAAGGGTGAAAAAGTAAAGAGCGGCAGCGGTGAAATCCAGCCCGATGGGATGCCGAGATTTTTAGCTCTTTATATGGACGACCTTGATGCTCTCGGGCACAATGAAAAGACTGCATATGGAGTGCCTGTCGCAACAACTGAGGATGGAAGGCTTAAAAATGTGACAGAAAGGCTGCACGAGATGGACGCCAAACTTGGGGAATTCATACAGGCCTGCAAGGACAGGGGCATCTATGACAACATGACTTTTGTGCTTACGACTGATCATGGGATGGCGCCATTTGGCCAGCAGGGAATACTACCTGATAAATATGGATATTCCAAGCTTGCCGATCTTGTAGATACAATAGAGAGCCTTGGTTATAAAGTCGAAGTGCTGTCCCAGAACCAGAGTCCAAAACCTGATACCGATATCGTAATTGTATGTGTAGGACTTGAAGCCCAGATATCCTTTACAGGAGATTATACAAATTCCGATATTGACAAAATCGTAAAAGCCGTAAGGCGCAAAAAGTATGCCGGCGAAATAATGGATAAGCTTGAGATGCAAAGAAGAGGGGCAATCGACGGCTTCGCCGACCTTGTAATATCGCCAAAACCTCCATATAGTTTTAAAACAGACACAGGCAAATTATATATTGCAAGAGGACAGCATGATTCATTGGATGAAAGCGCCCAGCATATATTCTCAATTATGTGGGGAAAAGGAATAAAAAAAGGATATGCATATACAGAGAAGATATACAACATCGATTTTGCAAGGACCATGGCAAAACTTCTGGGAATTGAGGGACCCAAGGATGCAACAGGTAATATACTGACGGAAGCTTTTTCAAAGAGTTATGGATCGGGAAAATAAAAATTGAACATATTGACATTTTATAGTCAAAGTGTTATTTTATAGATGATAATAAAATTAATATTGCATGGTTTCGGTTGGACAAACGCAAGTTTGATTCCAAGACTTTTTAAGGTTTCTAGGGTGGGAAGCTCAATTTTGAGCTTTCCACTTTTTGTATATATGTGCATAGGGAGGTGAGCTTATTTGATAAATGAGATAATAGGCGCCATAAAAAAGGCTGAATGTGAGAGCGAAAACATCGAAGAATCTGCGCTTAAAAAGGAAAAGCAAATGGCAAAAGATGCATACAAGCAGGCAGAAAAAGTAATTTCTGATGCAACTTCTAACGCTGAAATAATTTCGAGGGATATCATAAAGAATAAGGAAAGCGAGGCGAAGATAAAAGCAGAACAAATTTTAAGCAAAGGCAAAGCTGCTGCTGCGGCTGTAAAATCAACGGAGGAAGGAAAGATAAGCCTTGCAGTTAAACTGATCATCGGAAGGATAGTGGATGTCGATGGCAATAGTTAAGATGAAAAAAATAACCCTTGCAGCATCTGTCGGCTCAAAGGATGAAATTTTAAATGTGCTTTTGGAGAATGGTTCTGTCGATATTGTAGATTTAAAAGATGCAGATGCTTCGTTGGGCGAAGCCGGCTGCTTTAAAGATCCACCGGCTTTAAGAGAGGCGGAAGAGGAATACAATAAAATAGGACTTGTCTGTGGATTTCTCAAGAAATATTCGAATGTAAAGGAAAATTTATTTACTAAAAAGGAGATACTTACGTTAAAAGAATTCAAAGAGGCTGGAAGCAATGCCAAGTGGAAGGAAATTTACGGCAAATGTGCATCCATAAGCAAAGCAATGGATGAAAATAGAAGCGAAAGAACAGCGGCTGCAAATAAAATAGGTTCCTACTTCGGATGGGAAAACATGGATACTGATTTAAGCCAGCTTGACAGTTTAAGGATGACTGTATATTTTATAGGCACGATAAATGCAAGATATATAGATGAATTAAAGACCGAAGTAAGCACTGCATCCGATGATGCCATTGTAATAGAGGTATCCTCAAGACAGAAAAAAATAAATTTATTTGTGCTGGCGCATAAAGATGAAACAGGGAAAATATCTGAGATTTTGAAAAAGTACGGTTTTGCCAAAACAGGTATAGATCTTGATATGGCGCCGAAAGAAAAAATAGAATACTTGGAAAGCAGGGTAAAAGAGCTCGACAGGCAATATGAAGATCTTGCAGGCCAGGCTTTTGACTTGGCTTCCAATCTCAAGGATATGGAAAAGGTTTATGATTTTATGGCATCCAAGCTTGAAAAAGAGAAGACTATATCCAAACTTGCAAGGACCAGGGAAACATTTGTCCTTGAAGGATGGGTTCCCGGGTGCAAAGCGGATAGAATAAAAAGTATACTAAAGCATAAATATCCCGATGCGCTTGTAATTTTGGAGGAACCTGCAGAGGACGATGCACCGCCTATACAGCTTAAAAACAATGCATTTGTAGAGCCGTTTGAGGTAATAACGTCGCTCTACAGCCTGCCCCTTAATGATGAAATCGACCCGACTCCGGTTTTGACGCCGTTTTTCATACTTTTCTTCGGCATGATGATGGCAGATGCCGGGTATGGTTTGATTATGGGCATTGCTGCGGCGCTCATGCTTAAGTATACGAATATTGAAGGCAACATGAGAAAAATTGTAAAAGTGCTTTTATACTGTAGCCCTCCTACAGTTATATTCGGATTGCTGTATGGGAGCTTTTTTGGCGGAATAATTCCTCTTAAGCCTCTTTGGGTAAGTCCTGTAGACAATACCATGGAAGTTTTGATAGTATCGATCGCCTTGGGGCTCATACATATTTTTACGGGGCTTGGTGTCAAAGCATATGAGCTTATTAAGTCCGGACATATTCTTGACGCCGTATACGATGTGTTTTTCTGGTATGGACTTATCATAGGGCTTATCTGGATGCTGCTTGGAGGCGGTCAGGCTGCAAAAATAATATCGGCTGTAAGCGCTGTCGGACTTTTGCTTACGCAGGGCAGAAGCAACAAGACCATAATGGGAAAGTTTTTTGGAGGGCTTTACGGATTGTATGGTATAACATCATATCTTGGAGATGCACTTTCCTATTCGAGGCTCCTTGCTCTCGGGCTTGCTTCGGGGCTTATAGGATGGGCTTTTGACCTTTTGATAAATATGCTCGGCAGCGGTGTCGCCGCAATAGTAGGTGGGACTCTTATATTCTTGGTTGGCCATACGTTTAATTTGCTTGTCGGCGGCCTTGGTACTTTTGTCCACACATGCAGGCTTGAATATTTGGAGTTCTTCGGTAAATTTTATCAGGGCGGCGGAAAGGCTTTTAATCCTTTAAAAATAAATACTAAATTTATAAAATTAGATACGGAAAAATAGGGAGGTTATTTATTATGGAATGGACAAATTTTCTTGGCTTTATAAAACAATATGGCGGACCGATATTTGCAATTTTTGGCGCGGGCTTTGCAGCGTTTATGGCAGGCATGGGTTCAGCGAAGGGTGTTGGCTTGGTAGGAGAGGTATCGACAGGGCTCGTAACCGAAGATCCGGATAAGTTCGGAAGGACATTGATACTACAGGTTATTCCGGGAACGCAGGGTTTTTATGGTTTTATCACGGCTCTTATAATATTATCCAGGATTGGTCTCCTTTCAGGTAACTTGAAGCCATTGACACTGTATCAGGGGCTTTTGTTTCTTGCAGCATCGCTTCCTGTAGCATTTGTCGAATACAGTTCCGCAATATCCCAGGGAAAGACTGCCGCAGCGGGAATACAGATAATTGCTAAAAGGCCTGAAAAATTTTTCGACGGCGTCATATATGCAGTAATGGTTGAAACATATGCGGTGCTTGCACTTATTGTATCGGTTCTTATGATTGTCAATATACCTCTTTAGGAGGGGTTGGATTTATGGCTGAGATAGACAACTTAAAAAACAGGATAATCAAAGATGGAATGCAGAAAGCCTCGGAAATTGAGGGCGAAGCTTTAAAAAAGGTCGATAATATAATCGCCGAGGCCAGAAAAAAGGCTGAAAAAATAGTAAAGGATGCAAAAGAAAGAGCTAAAGAGGAAGGATTGAAAAGCAGCGAGAGGATTATATCAGGCGCTGAACTCGATAAACGGAATATGATACTTGCCGCAAAGCAGGATTTGATCGATAGCGTTTTTAAAAGCGCAATCCAAAAGATACGAAGCATGAAAGACGATGAATATACCGCATTAATCGAAAAGTTGCTGTTGAGAAACGTTGAATCAGGTGATGAAGAAGTAATTTTTGCGGAAAATGACAAGCACAGGATAGATAGTGGATTGTTGAAAAGGGTAAATGAAAAGCTCGCAGGTTTAAATAAACAGGGCAAGCTCACAGAAAGCCGGCAAACGGTGGGCATTGAATCGGGTTTTATATTAAAGAAAGGTGGAGTTGAAGTAAACTGCTCCATAGAAGCACTTGTGTGGTCTCTTCGGGAAAGCCTTGAAACTTCAATTGCCGCCATGCTGTTTGGCGGCAAATAGCGAAGGTCTGAGGAGGTTTATTTATGGATAATACGGTTTTTGCCGGTATAACCGGCCGAATAAGGTCCATGGAAACGAAGCTTTTAGGTATGCCGAAATTAGAATCTCTTTCGGATGCATCTGATTTTGAGGGATGCATTGAAATGCTAAAGGGAACAAGATATGACAAGTATATAAACATGCCGTCATATGATGAAGGCTTAAAAATAGCTGTACAGGATTTGTATAAGGAAATGCATAAAATGTCTCCTGCTCGTGAAGTAGTTGATATAATGGCTGTAAAATATGATGCGCACAATATTAAATGTCTGATAAAGGGCAGACTTTCAGACTTGAATGTGGAAAACATTTTGATAGATGCGGGCACGATACCTGTTCCGGATTTAATGAGAATAAAGGATGAGAAAAATTTCAAAGGAATTCCAAACATCCTGGCAAGACGCATGCGGGAATCTGTTGAGGTTTATAAAAAAACTCATATTTCAAACGATATAGATGTCAATATCGACAGAGGTACGTTTGAATATATGATGGAAATTTCGAAAAAAAGCGGCATGAAATACCTTACAGAATATACTTCGCTTATAATCGATGTAACAAATATCATGTCGTTTATAAGACTGAAGGCTGTCGGAGACGAGCTTGCGACATTTGAAAAGATGTTCATACAGGGCGGAAATATTGGGTACGATATATTTTCGCCGTTTTTCGGGCAGTCTCTCGATAAATTTGCCTCCAAGATATTTTATACCGGCTATTATAAATGGGCAAACGCTATCAGCGAATATATGAAAGCTAATGATATAGGTTATCTTGAAAAATTCAGGGATGATTATATAATGGATTTCATAAAAAAAGCGAGATATGTAAGTCTTGGACCACAAATCGTAATTGCCTATATTGCCGCAGTTGAAAATGAGATCAGGATGCTGAGGATAATATTGACAGGCAAAAAGAATAATGTTAAACCAGAAAGTATAAAAAAAAGGCTGCGTGATGTCTATGTATAAGATAGGGGCTGTAGGTGAAAGGGACGCTCTCATGGCTTTCCTTGCCATCGGCATTTCTATAAAAGCAGTTGAAAATGCAGAAGATGCCAAAAATGCCGTAAATAAAATGGCCGATGATGGATACGGATTGATTTTTATAACGGAAAACACTGCGAAAGATATAAAAGATACTATAGATAAATATAAAAATAAGCTGGTTCCAGCTATAATATTGATTCCAGGAACACAAGGGAGCCTTGGCATAGGGCTTCAAAACATAAAAGAAAACGTTGCGAAGGCTATCGGAGTCGATATTCTATCTAAGAAAGAAGGTTGATGGCTTGAATACAGGGAAAATTTTGAAGGTATCAGGACCCCTTGTTGTTGCAGAAGGGATGAGCGACGCCAACATGTTCGATGTTGTAAGAGTAGGAGAAAAGAAACTAATAGGTGAAATAATAGAGATGAAGGGTGACAGGGCGTCCATACAGGTATATGAGGAAACCTCCGGATTAAAGCCAGGAGAGGAAGTTGTATCGACCGGAGAACCTTTAAGCGTGGAGCTTGGTCCAGGACTTATCGAATCGATGTTCGACGGAATACAGCGCCCGCTGGAGGGAATAGCCAAGATAGCGGGGGATTTCATTGCCAGAGGGGTGAGCATACCGGCTCTTGACAGGAAAAAGAAATGGCATTTTAAACCTGTCAAAAAGATAGGCGACAGGGTTGTTCCAGGAGATATAATAGGTATCGTTAAAGAAACTGTTATAGTGGAACATAGGATAATGCTGCCATTTGGAATAGAAGGCGAACTGACGGAGATAAACGAAGGCGATTTTACCATAACGGATGTTGTCGCAAAGGTCAGGAAGGGTGACGGAAACACAGTAGAACTTACCATGATGCAAAAATGGCCTGTAAGGAAGGCAAGGCCGTATAAAGATAAAATCGCGCCGGATGAGCCTTTGATAACCGGGCAAAGGGTAATAGACACGTTTTTTCCGGTGGCCAAGGGAGGAACAGCGTGTGTTCCGGGACCTTTCGGAAGCGGAAAGACTGTTGTGCAGCATCAACTGGCGAAATGGGCCGATGCTGAGATAGTAGTTTACATAGGCTGCGGTGAGAGGGGAAACGAAATGACCGATGTGCTTATGGAATTTCCGAAGCTGAAGGACCCTAAAACCGGGGAACCCTTAATGAAAAGGACGGTGCTTATTGCAAATACGTCAAATATGCCTGTTGCAGCGCGTGAGGCCTCTATATATACAGGAATCACCATTGCGGAATATTTCAGGGATATGGGATATTCGGTAGCGCTTATGGCCGATTCCACGTCAAGGTGGGCCGAGGCGCTCCGCGAAATGTCCGGGCGCCTTGAGGAGATGCCGGGGGAGGAAGGGTATCCGGCATACCTGTCTTCGAGGATCGCGGAGTTTTACGAGCGTGCAGGAAAGGTTAGATGTATCGGAAGCGAGGACAGAGTAGGCGCTTTAAGCGCAATAGGAGCCGTTTCACCTGCAGGAGGAGATCTATCCGAACCGGTTACACAGGCTACGCTTAAGGTCGTCAAGGTCTTCTGGGGGCTTGACGCGGATCTCGCTTACAGGAGACATTTCCCTGCCATAAACTGGCTGCTTAGTTATTCACTTTATAAGGATAAAATAGGTTCATTCATACAGAAAAATTTGGGGATAAAGGATTGGAGTGAACTTACGCAGGATGCCATGAACGTGCTTCAGGATGAAAATGAGCTTCAGGAAATCGTAAGATTGGTAGGAATAGATTCATTATCCCTAAAAGACAGGTGGACTCTCGAATGCGCAAGATCCATAAGGGAAGATTATCTTCATCAAAATGCTTTCCATGAAATAGATACTTATACTTCTATAAATAAACAGTATAAAATGCTCAAGGTCATAATGAATTTTTATCATTCAGGTGAAAAAGCCATCCAAAGGGGTGCCGATTTTGAAAAATTAGCTCATCTTCCCCTAAGGGAAAGGATAACAAGAGCTAAATACGTAAGTGAAAAGGAACTTGAAAAGATAGATGAAATCAATAATGATATAAAGACGGATATTGAGAATTTGATTGAAGGGGGCCGGAAAAATGCTTAAGGAATACAAGACAATAAAAGAAGTAGCGGGCCCGTTGATGTTTGTAGATAAGGTTCATGGCGTGGCATATGATGAACTTGTAGAAATAGAGACCCAAAGCGGGGACATACGCAGGGGAAAGGTGCTGGAGGTAAATGAGGATAAGGCATTGGTTCAGCTTTTTGAAAGTTCTGAAGGCATAAATATAAAGAAGAGCAAAGTTAAGTTTCTGGGAAGGTCCCTGGAACTTGGGGTTTCACTGGATATGCTTGGAAGGGTATTTACCGGGCTTGGAAATCCGAGGGACGGAGGCCCTAAGATAATACCGGAAAAGAGGATGGACATTTCAGGACAGCCGATAAACCCTGCAAGAAGGGATTATCCTTCTGAATTTATACAGACGGGGATATCTTCGATAGACGGGCTGAATACCCTTGTAAGAGGGCAAAAGCTTCCTATATTTTCAGGATCGGGACTTCCTCATACACATCTTGCAGCACAAATTGCAAGGCAGGCGAAAGTTTTAGGGAGTGAAAGCAATTTTGCCGTGGTATTCGCAGCCATGGGCATAACTTTCGAAGAAGCAGACTTTTTCATAAGCGATTTTAAAAGGACTGGTTCCATAGGAAGGACTGTACTTTTTATAAATCTCGCCAATGATCCTGCAATTGAAAGGATTGCAACTCCGAGGATGGCTTTAACATGTGCCGAATACCTGGCGTTTGAAAAGGGCATGCATGTGCTGGTCATAATGACGGATATGACTAATTATGCAGAAGCATTAAGGGAAGTTTCTGCGGCAAGAAAGGAAGTACCCGGAAGAAGAGGATATCCGGGCTACCTTTATACCGATCTTGCAAGCTTATATGAAAGAGCAGGGAAGATCAAAGGAAGAGAGGGATCCATAACACAGATACCTATTTTGACAATGCCAGAGGATGATAAAACTCATCCCATTCCCGATCTTACAGGTTACATAACCGAGGGGCAGATAATATTAAGCAGGGAACTTTACAGAAAGGGCATTTTGCCGCCAATAGACGTTTTGCCTTCACTTTCAAGGCTGAAGGATAAGGGGATAGGCAAAGGCAAGACGAGAGAAGATCATGCAGATACCATGAATCAGCTTTTTTCAGCTTATGCCCAGGGCAAACAGGCAAAGGAGCTTTCGGTAATATTAGGGGAAACGGCGCTTTCCGATGTCGATAAGATTTATGCGAAATTTGCAGATGAGTTTGAAAAAAGGTATGTATCCCAGGGTGAATATGAGAACAGAAGCATAGAGGAAACGCTGGACCTAGGATGGCGGCTTTTGTCTATGATACCTAGGACAGAGCTTAAGAGGATAAGCGATGAATATATAGATAAATACATGCCCAAGGGTGATGATGAGCGATGAGGCTTAATGTTAATCCTACAAGGATGGAGCTTAGCCGCCTGAAAAAAAGGCTGACTGTTGCTGAACGAGGTTTCAAGCTTTTGAAAGATAAGCAGGATGAGCTCATGAGAAAGTTTATAGACTTGATCAAAAAGAACAACGAACTCAGGAAAGAAGTTGAAGATGAACTGTCCATGTCCATGAAAGAATTCATGATGGCAAAGGCTGCCATGTCGTCCGATATGCTGGAAGAGGCGATAATGATGCCTGTGAATAAGATAAGCCTTGATATTGCAGTTAAAAATGTAATGAGCGTAAATGTGCCTGCCATGAAGTTTTCCGTGGAATCGGATGAGCATGCTCCCATATATCCTTATGGATTTGCCCAGACATCCGGGGAACTTGACGGCGCAATAAAAAAATTATATGACATATTGCCTCATCTTTGGGAATTGGCTGAGGTTGAAAAAACATGCGAGCTCATGGCCCTTGAGATCGAAAAGACCAGAAGAAGGGTTAACGCCCTTGAATATGTGATGATACCCCAGCTTCAGGAGACCGTGAAATATATAACCATGAAACTCGACGAGAATGAAAGGAACAATATTACAAGGCTCATGAAAATTAAAAGCATGATGCAGGATCAGGATCTATAAAAATCATCCCGCCATTCATCAAAATAAATAGCGGGATGATTTTTATAGATTGTTGTTACATCTAATTCTGAGAACAAATCCTGCTTTTAATACGTCTATTATTATGAAAATAGAAATTTTTAACTGCTGTTTCAATTATTTATAATATTATACCCAGTTGAAATTAGTATAAGAAAGGAGTGAGGTTAAAAGTGCTATTTAAACCGAAGTTGCTAATAACATCAGTGATAGCAGTACTTTTCATAACATTCCTGTTCGCAAGGCCCTATATTTTCGGGAAAAGCTTTGAGGACCTGGCTGGAACCAGCAGCAAGAATATAACTGAAGTGTTTATGAGAAGTGGGATGAATGGGGACAGTGTAGCTACCACAGATAAGGCAAAGATAAATGAAATTGTGGATTTGGTGGACAACAGGCATTACACCAAATCCAAAGATCAGGAACCAAAGACGGGATACAATTATTTTTATGATTTCTACGTTGGAGATAAGAAAGTATTAACAATAACTAACGCCGGCAGCCGAATAAAGGCAAATACTACTTATTGCAATGTAGATAAGCCGATACCCTTAGATGGAATCAAAAAGTGGTTCAATTCCCTTCCTGTATCGAAATTGCCGGATGAAGCCGGAACCCATCACGACACCACCAATACAAGTCCATAAGTTTAAGAGACAAAAGCCGCTCAAAATTTGTTTTTACACAAATTTTGCGCAGCTTTTTTGCTTATCTATGAAACTGAATATATTGATATAAAGTTATTTAAGGATGCTGTCTTTTCCGGCAGATGGGACATGAATTCCTATTTTGAATATAGCTCTATTATTTTTAGTATTACCTCGACTGCCTTTTGCATGGATTCCGCCGGTATATACTCAAACCTGCCGTGGTAATTGTACCCGCCTGTAAAGAGGTTGGGGGTCGGAAGGCCCATAAATGAAAGCATCGCACCGTCTGTACCGCCTCTTATAGGATTTACGGATGGTCTTACGCCTACCTCTTCCATTGCCTTTTGGGCTGTTTCCACTATATGTTTATTCTCATTTATCTTTTCCAGCATATTATAATACTGGTCTTTAATCCCCAGTAATACCGTACCTTCACCGTATTTTTTGTTTAAAGCATCGGCAGCCTTTTGCATGGCTATTTTTTTATTATTGAATTTTGTAGAATCAAAATCCCTTATAATATACTTCATCGTGGTCTGCTCGACGTTTCCGCTAATATCCATCAGATGGTAAAATCCCTCGCGCTCTTCGGTATTTTCAGGTGTTTCATCTGCAGGAAGCATATAAGCGTACTCCATTGCAACCGTAATTGAATTTACCATGACCCCTTTTGCAGTTCCCGGATGTGTGCTTACTCCGTTTACGATAACGAGGGCCTTTGCAGCATTGAAGTTTTCATATTCCAACTCTCCTATGGCTCCGCCGTCCACTGTGTATGCAAAATCAGCGTCGAATTTTTTGACGTCGAAGAAGTCCACTCCCCTGCCGACTTCCTCATCAGGTGTAAAACCTATTTTGATATCGCCATGTTTAACTTCGGGATGCCTTATAAGATATTCTGCTGCCGTCACTATTTCCGAAACGCCGGCTTTGTCATCGGCACCTAAGAGAGTGGTGCCGTCAGTTGTTATTATAGTCTGACCTATGTAATTTTTCAGCTCGGGAAACTTTTCAGGCGACAGTTTTATATTTTTTTCTTTGTTCAGTAAAATATCCTTTCCATCATAATTTTTACTGATTTTAGGATTTACATTGCGACCTGACACGGCGCTGCTGGTATCTACATGGGAGATAAATCCTATTTTAGGCACATGTTTATCCGTATTTGAATGCAGATTAGCAAATACATATCCATGTTTATCCATGGTAACATCCTTCAGCCCCATATCCTTCAGTTCATTTGTCAGATCTTTTAGAAATATCAACTGCTTTGCAGTGCTTGGAAATTCCTCAACATCTTCCTGTGACTGCGTATCATATTTTACATATTTTAGAAACCTTTCAACGACTTTTTTCAACGTTATTCCCTGCCTTTCCCATCAAAATAGTCCTTCTCGAACCTTTTTTATAGCTTAGCATTTTTTTATCCTGATGTAAAGCTGACATTTGCGGGGGTCTTTGATTCTTATGCGGCAGCAGGCCAAGAACTTATCAAAACTCTCATAATGCTCATTTGTCGCTCGAAATAACATAATCCTATTTATGCCTGATTTCAAATTGCAAATTGAATTTGAAGAGTATTCCGGAAGGAACATTTTTGTATATACCCTGCAATCACACTTTTGCTGCAGTTGAATATGATGGTACTACAGAGTCTATAATTTGGGGTGAAATCTTTGTTACAGTTTAATATGCCTGCAAAGTTGTCAAAGATGCAGTATGCCAGATCATACGTGCTGGATCAGCCGTATGCATGCGTAATATCACCCTCTGAAGGTTTTAAAACAGGTACCATATTTCCGTTTTTACTGGAAGCCTACGTTCATAACCTTCAGAGAGCATTGAAGGGGGAAGAAGCATGGAAAAGATAGATTGTGATCATCTTCTGAAAAAAATACAGGAGCTTGAATTCGCATCTGTTGATCTGACACTGTATCTTGATAATCATCCAACATGCAAGCAGGCTATTTCCGACTACAATACGATAACTGAGAAGCTTGAAAAACTAAAGAAAGTTTATGAGGCGGAATACGGGCCCCTCACACATTTTGGCGGCTCTCCAAGCCAGTATCCATGGAGATGGGTCAGTGAACCATGGCCATGGGAAACAGGTATCTGAAAGGAGGATAGTTTATGTGGCTTTATGAGAAAAAATTAGAGTATCCTGTCCATATTAAAAACAAGGATATAAGGATGGCAAAAAATGTAATAACGCAGTATGGCGGACCGGACGGAGAGCTCAGCGCATCTTTAAGATATCTGACGCAGCGCTATAAAATGCCTACCGGCAAAACAAAGGGGCTCCTTAATGACATAGGGACCGAAGAAATTGCACATGTCGAAATCGTATGCTCCATCGTATACCAGCTTCTAAAGGGCGCTTCCCTAAAGGAATTAAGGGAAGCAGGCCTTGATGGGTATTACTCGCAGCATGACAAGGCAATATTTCCTGTCGACGCAAATGGCATACCATGGACAGCCTCATATATTCAGGCAATGGGTGATCCTGTGACGGATCTTACCGACGATATGGCGGCTGAACAAAAGGCTCGGACAACATATGAACATCTTCTGGTATTGACGGACGACCCCGATGTTAAAGATCCCCTTAAATTTTTATGGGCAAGGGAAGTAGTGCATTACCAGAGATTTGCCGAAGCCCTGCAGGAAGTTCAGGATATGGCATGCAGCAAAAAATATATATAGATTCCGGGCTGAATATGTATAGAATGATTTGCAGATAATATATATTAACATTAAACTTAGGAGGAGATAAGGTGAAAAACATAGGCGTTGAGAAAAATCTTACAAATGTCATAGAATATTTAACTATGCAAGGATATAAGATACATGAATTCGATACTTCCCAGAAAAATAGCAAGGACTTTATAGACGGTTTTGACGCAGTAATAGTATCCGGAATAGACAAAAACCTTATGGGTATTCAAAATACCGGTGCGAAGACATCGATAATAGATGCAAACGGCCTGACTCCGCAGGATATACAAAAGCAGATTGAGCAAAGGCTTAATTAATAAAAAAAGGATGAAGCCTAAACAATCAAGGCTTCGTCCTCTTTTTGCACTCCCAGTATTTTATCCACTCTTTCTTTTTCGGTAAGCACCCTTTTTTCGATACTGTCATATGCAAAGCAAGCTCCATCTATAACCTTCGTCTCAAGCGTCCCCTTTGCATATGCATTGCCTTTAAGATGGGGTGCGTCGAGTATGCCCAGTTTTATGGCCTCTGCAAGCACTTCAGGATCGCTCCACGGATCCTGTGAATTCGGAGAAATTCTGTATATCGATTCAAGCAGATATTCGGCTTCCTTTATGAGTTCATTTTTTCTGTCCCCGACATTCATATCGGAAGACATATCCGGCAAACCCATCATGCAATTTTTTATTACCCCTTTTGCAATCCTGCAGCTTTCGTTAATTTCATCAAAACCTGCTGCATGGTGTGCCTCGCAATAAGCCACAACATGAACTATGTGGGGCTTTAGAGCCATCCCGAGATAAACTGATGAAGCCAACTGCCCCTTTGCGGCATACAGATCCGTAGGAAAGCTTGCAAGTCCAGGACGTACCTGCCTGTAAACCTTAAAATTGCTGTCCTGCAGACTTTCAATCAGTTCTATTTTTGCGAGCATTTT
Organism: Clostridiales bacterium; assembly: GCA_030016385.1. Taxonomy (NCBI): domain Bacteria; kingdom Bacillati; phylum Bacillota; class Clostridia; order Eubacteriales; species Clostridiales bacterium. Next base: position 62,057 of record JASEJN010000008.1, read on the forward strand.
TGCAAGATCCATCTTTGGAGAAATCGAAGGAGGAACATTTAACATATATTGGGCTATATAATTTTTGACACCCATCCTTTTTGCATTGTATGCAGCCAAAAAAGCCGTAGCAACTCCTATGGTATCGTGGGCATCTCTCAAGCTCCAATGATGAGCCTCATTTACTTCGACAGGTATATTCCTCTTAGCATGCCATCTCATAAGCTTCTGACTTTCTCTTATGGAACTTACAACATCTCTTGGGCCCCTTCCGTCCAAAACATTATACCAGCATAGCGGTATGGCTGCCCAACCGTTATTTATAGTTTCCTTAAGCATTGAAGCAAACTTAAAGACATTGTTCGTACCGCTGTAGCACCTCAGTATGGGATAATTTCCCCTTCTGGACGCTTCATAGATTTTCCTGAAATCGTCCGGAGTTCTTACAGGGGCTCCTCCGGCGCCATCCAAACTGTGGTCGGCTTTTTCCATATCGAAAAAGTGTTCCTGCGCATTCTGATCCGGGGCAATCGATATAACATCAAGTATTTTTGATTCAGCAATCTTTTTTACGCTTTCAATTGTATCCCCAAGGGATGGGAGGCCAAGATGATGCCGCAGCAAAGGACGGGGATATTTGCTGTTTATCCTGTCTATAATATTGCTTTCATATGTTTCTTTCAACACATTATTTTTAAATCCACGGAGGAAATCAACAGTATGATCATCCCTATATGATCCATCAAATATTTCGCTGAACAAATCATACTTTTTTGCGACTTCACATACCGGTTCTGTCCCACCAAACAGCCATTCTATATCATTTAGATTGTAGCGGCTGATATTTTCTTTTAGCTTATCCAGAAGCGGACCTGTTGCCGACGGAGTCAGCCTATAGCTTACGCCAACAATATCCGGTTTTTCTTCCATTACCCTTTTAATTAAATTTTCGATTGAAACTGCGGGCCCTAGAAATTCCGTCGCATAGCCTTCATTTTCGGCATATTTCAAAAAGTTCATTACTCCTGCCACATGTACGCAATTGCCTATAGCTGCAGCCATTATTTTCTTCATTACGCAACCACCTCGTCCCGTTTATTGATCTCTCCATAAGTTACAAGTTCCATAAGCTGTTCTTTTGTCAGCCCCTCTATTCCAAGATTTTTCGTGTTTCTACCCGAAGCATAATAGTTTCTGTTATGAGCCACACAGGCTATTTCAATGATCGAGTTTATCGTAGGCGTTTTGACGCCCACAGCCTGACCTATGGCTGATATGGGCACCAAGCTATCAGGGATATCTTCAAATATATATCTTGTATTTAAAGATGGCGGAGCCTTTATGTCAGCGTAGTCCCTTGTATTTTGAATGGCATCATAAAGCGTATTCCCTTTTGCGCCATATGATGCGTAAAGCCATTCAAGAGCAGTAATCGCATTGACGCCAACCGCTTTTGCAACCGATATCCTCTCTGCGTCTATATATTCCAGTACGCCTGCGACTGTCGGCGTTATGCCATCTATATAGTACTGGAAATCCCCCTTGGTAGACTCGATTCTTCCGCAGTTTAAAAGTGTGGGTGCCGGATGAAATACCGCACCGATATTGTTCAAGCTTGTTTCCAGCACATTTTCCGCTCTTGTAAACTGCGGATACGCATGTGATAAACAGCTTATGACATAAGGAGTCATTTGGGATGGCACAGATGCTACTGATACGACATTTTTTATGCTGTATATTTTAACCTTTCCCGATGCTACGGCCCTGCAAGCATATATAAATGTCTGCGCTTCTGCAAGAATGATTTCCTTATTGAAATTTAATGTTTTCATTATATTTAAAAATTCCAGAGCTCCTCCCGTCCTGCCAGGATTTAAAACCACAATCTGGCCGTCTTTTGAGTATGGTATATATGAAAATGCAACATCCTTGTGTCCCGATGCAGGTACGGTTACCATTATAATGTCCGCATCTTCCACAGCATCTTTCATGCTATCGGTTATGAGATTAAGCTTTCCAAAGCCGTTTACTTCGCCTTCAAGAATTATGCCGCCGCTTTTCTGTATATCTTTTATGTTATCAAGTGTCCTGTTGTAAAGGTTCACGCGAAAGCCCATCATCGACAGATGTCCTGCCATCGCCTGACCTCCGTTTCCAGCTCCTATAACAGCAAATTTCGGATAATCTTTAAATTGCTCCATTTTCTATCACCTCTCAGAATAAAAAAATAGACATAATTCCCTAAAAAATTAAAAACTATTCCCTACCCTTAAAACAGCCCGAATAACATTTCAAAACCAAGCTGAGTATAATAAGCCAATTTAATTTAATTCGTTATACCGGTCAAAGCCGATTTTAATAACCACACTTAACCGGAACACAATTAAATTTAAAAATTAAATTTTATTGCCGGTATTTTATGAAATGCATATAAAAGAAGATTACAAAATTTACAACTCTATTATATTATATAGGTTGTCAGTTGTCAATATTATGTAGAAAAAAAGATAGGGTGCAATACCTAAATTTAATTATCAAATTAAGTTCCACCCCTTATCCTCTTGAAGAAGAAATAATCAATGATAGTGTTATAATAAATTTAGTGGTACTCAGATTTAAGGAAAAGTTAAGTTGCTCATGTGTTTTTTTATTAAAAGGAGATGAAGAAAAATATACAAGAAAATTCTTAAATTACTAAGATGTCCTAAATGTAATGGAGAGTTAAATCTTACGGTTGAAAGGGAAGAAAATAGCGAGGTTGTTGAAGGAAAATTAAGCTGCAAGAATAGCCATGATTGGCCTATTAAAGAAGGAATAATAAATTTTGATTCGGCAGAACAAAAACTTACAAATAATTGGACGGAATCCTATGAGCAGTATGATGAGGAGGAGATGGATAAAAAAATATCAGGAGGAGTTCCTCAGAACCAAACAATAATAGGTGATAAAACTAAAAAATTCATTATTGATAGTATCAATAATAAAGAAAATGAATTTATATTGGACATAGCAACTGGTAGAGGCGCATTATTTAAAAAAATGGTGAAACATCTAAAAACCGAATCGCAGATAATATGTACGGATTTAAGTTTTGTAGTGTTGAAATATGACAGACTAAGAGCTAAAAAAATTAATCCGGAGATAAAAGTAAATTATATAGCTTGTGATGCGACCAATCTACCTTTTAAAAATAATACAATTGATACTGCCGTATCTTTTTTTGGGATTCAGAATATGTTAAATTTGGCTTCTGACGGAATAAAAGAAGCTAAAAGAGTATTAAAAGTGGGGAAATCATTATTTGATAGTTATGTTGTCATTAAGGAACATTCCGAAGGATTTAAGATATTAAAGAATTTTTGCAAGGATAATAAGATTATTGGGGCAGAAAAATTCGCTTTAAAAACGGAAATACAGAAATCCTATATTCAGGCAAACTTTAACAGGGCAGACATTGTAACTATCGGAGAATCAATTGGAGAGAAAAACGGCTCTGATTTATTACCTTTTGAAGGAGAATGGTTTGCTATAGTTGTTGTTGAAGGTATAAAATAAATATAGCCTAAAAATTTAATATTTATGAATCTTATATTGAAAGAGATATTGATATTAGTACGCAGTCTTCTTTTATTGCGACTTATCTACAAAATATCAATGATTAAAAAGTTTCCTAAATATAACGATGTCTATATATTATTTTGCCCTATCTTTTATTTAAAAACTTTTTCGTGCGCTTTAAGATGCCCTCGTCACCGACTACTACCAACACGTCGCCTTTTATGATTTCCGCGTGGGGCCCCGGGGACAAGATTATCTCATCGCCCCTCCTTATCGCTATTACAGTACCGCCGGTATTCTGCCAGAACTTCATTTCGGATAATGTCTTACCTATGACACTTGAATAAGGTTTAACTTCTATCTCGAGGGGATTATATGGGCTTATGTTCCTCAGTCGGTCGGAATAATCGATTATCTTTTTAACAATTGCCTCAAGTTTTCTGTCTATTTCTTCCTTCTCATGGAAAAAATTGATTAGTTCCGTCTTTAAAGATACGATGGATTCTATGTCCTTAAACCTGTCTATGAATTTAAAAGCTTCATCTTTGGATATAACATCTATGCCGCTTCCCTGGGATACGTTCACAACATTCATATCTTGAAGGAGAATAATCGCGCGTCTTATCGTTTCAGGCGAGACGTTGTATTCACCTGCCAGGGTGGAACGGCCGTAAATTTTCGAGCCTATTTCGAATTCCCCTTTCACTATCCTCCTTGCGACATCAATGGCTATCTGTTGATATAACGGCTTAGTTGCAACAGCACTCATAAATTATCCCCCAATTATCAACATTAAGGCTTATTTTTAAAATTATAAATACGAACTTAAAAATCTTCAATCCATAATATGAGCTTATGTTATTTTGAATGCTCATTCGTCGCTCAAAATAACATAATTCTATTTATGCCTGATTCCAAATTGCTAATTGAAGCTAAAAATATCTATAAATCCAAAGCCTTAAATTTGTATCCTTTATTTTTTAAGTCCTTTATTATAAGCTCCATGGCCTCCGGGCTTGACTTAGATACAGAATGCAAAAGAACAACCGCACCGTTGTGATAATTGTCCATTACGTTGTTACAAATATATGAAACATCTTTATCATCAGTCCAGTCAACACATGCTATGCTCCAGAAAACTGTTTTATATCCGGTATCCTTTGCAATTTTCATTACCCTTTCAGACCATTCTTCATATGGAAGCCTCAAATACCTCATTTTTATACTATACCTTTTATATATTGCATTTTCAAGATCCACTATCTCCTTCTTTACAGCATTATCGTCAATTTTATCAAGATGCTTATACCTTGCCGTATGATTCTGGAGAGAATGACCTTCCTGAATGATCCTATCCACAAGGCTGCTATTCTTATCCATGTATGATAATGTAATAAAGAAAGTCGCCTTCACATTATTTTCCCTTAAGACATCCAGTATACTTTTAGTATATCCCGATTCATAGCCTAAGTCGATAGTCAAGTATATATACTTTTCATCAGGGCTTCCGGAATAAATGCCATCATATGCCTTAAGCATATTTTTTTCATCTTGAGGTATGTCCGGTAATCTATGCTCTTTATTCTTTACAACTCCCCATCCATGGTTCGTGCTGTCGATTTTGCTGCGGACAAACATCGATTTGAAATAATATCCTCCCTGCAGTACCAAAATCATCATTTCTAAGAATATTAAATATGTAATGATCAATCTTTTCATGTTAACGGCCTCCATATGAATATGGTAAATATTATACTTTTTTCCTATATATATATTTCCCAAATCATGTATTTATATGATAATAAATTTTATAATTTTATTATTCCGTTGCAAACATGTTCTTTTCTTCAATTCGCAATTTGAAATCAGGCATAAATAGGATTATGTCATTTTGAACGACGAATGAGCATTATGAGAGTTTTGATAAGTTCTTGGTCTGTTGCCGCATAAGAATCCTTAGAGCTTTTGATTGTCTGAGTGAAACGAGTTTCAAAAGCTTTTGGATTCTTAAGGCTACTGGCCTTAGAACTTACAAAACTTGAATCTGGCGAATGAGTGTTCAAAATGACATAAGCTAAATTTACGACTCGAAGGTTCTTTTCAGATTAATTGTCAAGTAAGGTTAACTGGTATAAAATAGAAAAAGGGCATATTATATTTTTGCCTTGTTCAAATGAGGAGGGATTTAATTTGCTTACTATACTTATTGTCGATGATGAATATTGGGTAAGATATGGGCTAAAGGTAAGCATCGATTGGGAAAAGCATGGGTTCAGAATCGCAGATGAGGCCTCGGATGGGGAAGAGGCTTTAAAGCTGGCCATAAAATTGAAACCCGATATAATAATCACGGATATAAAAATGCCATTTATGAGCGGCGTAGAATTCATGCGCTTGCTCAGGAATAATAAAATCGAGTCAAAGATCATAGTTTTAAGCGGGTATGACGACTTCCAGTATGCCAAAAGTGCCATAGATTATGGCGCATCCGCTTATGTATTGAAGCCTATACAGAATGAAAATCTTATCAAAACATTAAATAAGGTTGCGGATGTTATAAAGAAGGAAAGTATGACCGATTGCATTGTCAGGAATAAACTTTTAAATGATTTTAACTCGTTGTGCTAGCTTTTTTACTGGTAAAAATTGCGAATGAAAAACCCCAGCAAAATATTGTAACCTATCATTAACCACAAAACCGATGATAGGAGGTAACAACATATGCTGGAGCTTTATAAGAGTAATTCTATCAAAGAAATTGAGACTTTGAAAGACTTTGTAATTGTCACCTACATCATAATAGATGATATTTACAAAAGGGTTACTCCAACACATATCGCAAACCGTTGTAATATCAATGATTCTATAATGAGTGATAGTGAAATAATTACCATAAGTTTAGTTGGCGAGCTGCTCACTATCGACTCTGAAAAAGCTTGGTTTGGCTTCTGTAAGAAGAACATGAGAGACTTATTTCCAAGGTTCTGCCATAGAACCAGGTTTAACA
>JASEJN010000009.1 GCA_030016385.1 Clostridiales bacterium
ATTCGTCGCTCAAAATAACATAATTCTATTTATGCTGATTTCATATTGCGAATTGAAGCTTCGATAAATTTTTGCATTGAAATTTAAATCTGCGGTAGTATAATAATAGTTAGCCGGTTAAAATTTAACCGGCTAACTATTATTATAAGGAGGTGCTTTTTTTAACATGGACACTGCAAATATTAATGAATTGGACAGATGCATAAGGATATTATACAGACGTAAAGTATCGGCGATACTGAAAAATATCGGGCTGTATAACGGCCAGCCAAGGCTTCTCTTCCACCTGTATGAAAAAAATGGATGCAATCAGAAGGAACTGTCCGATTATTTGAATGTAAGCAATGCAACCATCACCGTTTCGTTAAAAAGAATGGAAAAATGCGGAATAATAAGAAAAGTCCCTGACAGAAATGACCTCAGGAATAATATTATAACCCTGACCGATAAGGGAATCATCGTAATAGACAAATGCAAAAAAATATTCAAAAGTATAAATATAAAAATGTATGAGGGATTTAATCATGAAGAAATAGAGAATCTCCAAAATTATTATAAAAGGATAATAGCAAATCTCGAAAATATGGATGATAAGGAATTGGTGGTGTAGATCAAGTGAAATATAAAAGATTTTTGCCTTTTTTGAAAACTTATAAAAAGTATATATTTCTGGCATTCTTTTTTATGCTGTTCGATGTTCTGGGGGAAATTATCCAGCCTACACTTATGTCAAAAATTGTCGATATAGGAATAGCAAAGAAAAACCTTCCCTATATATTCAAAATGGGAGGATTTATGCTGATGATGGGCATAATAGCCATTATGGGCGGAACAGCCAACGTTTATTTCGCCTCTAAAAGCGGCGTGGGCTTTGTAACGGACCTCAGGAAGCTGTTGTTTCATAAAATACAGCAATTTTCATTCTCAAACATAGATAATTTCAGCACCGCCTCTTTAGTAACAAGGCTCACCAACGACATGACCATAATACAGCTTTTAGTAGTTGTGGCGCTAAGGCTGCTGTTCAAGTCTCCGCTGATGCTTATCCTTGGTCTTATAATGGCTTTCAGCATCAATCCGAAGCTTGCTCTCATATTTGCAGTGGCAATACCTGTTTTAGCATTTGCTATTTATACGGTTTTATCAAGGGCTTTCCCGCTTTTTAAAACTGTACAGAGAAAACTCGACACGGTAAATGCAAACATACAGGAAAATCTTATAAACGTCAGAGTCGTAAAGTCCTTTGTAAGGCAGGATTTCGAAAAGAAAAAATTTGCAAAATCCAGTAACGATCTGAAAGAGACGGCTGAAAAAGCAGTGCATACGGTTATTATGAATATGCCTGTTGTAACGCTCATAATGAACCTGTCTATAATAGCCTTAATCTGGTTTGGAGGCAGGAGAGTAATGAACGGTTCCATGCAGGTTGGACAACTTATGTCCTTTATAAGCTATGTAACCCAGATACTATTTTCCCTGATGCTTCTTTCATTTGTAATAATACTCTCCGGAAGAGCAAGCGCATCGGCGGACCGCGTTATAGAGGTCCTGGATACGGATATCGATATCGCCGATAAAAAGGATGCATCGGATAAGATGATAGAAAACGGAACAGTAGAGTTCAAAAACGTATACTTCAAGTATAACAAAAGCGATAATTACGTGCTTAAAAATATTAGTTTCAAAGCTCAAAAGGGACAGGTAATTGCCATAATAGGTGCTACAGGCTCAGGAAAAACGTCCCTTGTGCAGCTTATACCGAGGCTATACGACGTATCGGAAGGGCAGGTGCTGGTAGACGGAGCAGATGTAAGAGATTACAAGATAAAAAATCTGAGGCAGGGTATAGGTTTTGTGCTGCAGAATAACGTCCTGTTTTCCGGGACAATAAAGGATAATATAAAATGGGGCGATATAAAAGCTGCGGATGATGAAGTAAAAAAATTTGCAGAATATGCCCAGGCTGATGATTTTATATCCGCCTTTCCGGACAAATATGATACAGAACTAGGCCAGGGCGGAGTGAACGTATCAGGAGGACAGAAACAGAGGATCAGCATCGCAAGAGCCCTGATTAAAAAACCTAAAATACTGATTCTTGACGACTCTACCAGCGCTGTGGATACCGAAACCGAAGCCAGGATAAGGGCCTCCTTTAAAAAAGCGCTTAAAGGCACGACCATATTTATAATAGCTCAAAGGATAAGTTCCGTGCAGTCGGCGGATAAGATAATAGTGCTGGACAGAGGAGAAATCGTGGGGGAGGGTACTCATGGTGAACTTATGAAAACAAGCAAGGAATATCAGGAAATATATTATTCACAGCAATCGAAAGAGGTGATTGCACAATGACGGATAGACGCAACAAACCTAAAAACGGCGGAAAAACATTATTGAGATTATGCAGATACCTTATGAAGCATAGACTTAAACTATGCATGGTAGTTTTGCTTGTGTTGATAAATACAATTTCAGCAGTCGGCGGCAACTACTATTTAAGACCTGTTATAAACAACTACATTGTACCTGGAAATATCAAGGGATTAATCGGCGCCATGTTTGTGCTTCTTTTGATATATTTGTCCGGAGTCGTATCCCTTTATTTGCAGAACTATATAATGATCGACGTTTCCCAGGAAACAGTCAACGATTTAAGACAGGAGCTATTTTCAAAGGTACAGGAGCTTCCCGTACGATTTTTCGATACGACAAGTCACGGGCAGATCATGAGCAGGTTCACAAACGATATAGATAACATCAGTGAATCGCTGAACAACAGCATAACCCAGATACTTTCAAGTATCTTCACAGTTACGGGTATACTATGCCTCATGCTTTTTATAAGTCCGCTGCTTACGCTTGTAACGCTCGTCATGGTACCTTTGATGCGGCTGATCGCAAAAACATTGATGAAGAAAAGCCGGGCTTATTTTTCTTCCCAACAAAAAGCTCTGGGCGAAATAGACGGGTATATGGAAGAGGTAATTTCCGGAGAAAAAGTTGTAAAAGTGTTTTCATTTGAAGATAATGTTGAAAAAGAATTCAACAAACTAAATAGCAAGCTGAATAAATATTCATTTAGAGCACAGCTTTACTCCCAGGCTATAATGCCCATAATGGTAAGCATTAACGCCATAAATTATGCCTTGACTGCCGCTGTCGGAGGGATACTGGCAGTCAAAACCGGCCTTGATTTCGGAGGGCTTATGGTATTTCTCCAGTACTCAAGGCAATTCGGAAGGCCGATAAACGAATTGGCCAATCAGGCTAATGCCATCCAATCAGCTCTTGCGGGCGCCGAAAGGATCTTTGAAATCATGGATGTAAGCCCTGAAAGAGATAATTCTGAAAATCCTGTCGAGCTTAAAAATGTAAAGGGATATGTGGTCTTTGATCATGTAACCTTCAGTTATGACCACATCGATACGATACTGAAGGATATATCCCTGTATGCAAAACCAGGGCAAAAGATCGCCCTCGTCGGTGCAACCGGTGCAGGCAAGACTACTATAACAAACCTTCTTACGGGGTTTTATGACGTAGATAAGGGAAACATATATATAGATGGCATAGATATAAACAATATTAAAAAGGACAGCCTTAGAAAATCCCTAGCGATGGTTCTTCAGGATACCCATCTGTTTTCCGGCACCATAATGGAAAATATCAGGTATGGAAGGCTTGACGCAACTGATGAAAAAGTAATCAAAGCTGCAAAACTTGCATATGCTGATTCTTTCATAAGAAGGCTGCCACACGGTTATGACACTGTGATTGAAGGCGACGGCTCCAACTTAAGCCAGGGACAGAGGCAACTTTTAAATATTGCCCGTGCTGCAATTGCAGACCCTCCAATACTTATACTCGACGAGGCCACAAGCTCGGTCGATACCATGACGGAGAGAAACATCCAGAAAGGCATGGACGGCCTAATGCGTGGGCGCACCACGTTTGTTATCGCCCACAGGCTATCAACTGTAAGAAATGCAGATGCCATAATGGTACTGGACCACGGACAAATAATTGAAAGAGGCAGCCATGAAGAGCTTCTCAAACAAAAGGGTATATACTATAAGCTATATACCGGCGCTTTCGAGCTTGAATAATCTCTAAGCCTCACCTCTTACGGCAATGATGCCATATTTCATAAAGACAATATGGCATCATATACCCAATAAAGAGGGAGGGAGAGTTTTTTTATTTTCCTCACTACATATTATGGACACTTTTCAATTATTGTGACAAAATAGTATATTTTATGACATTGAAAATAACCGGAGCAATTAATAATCATGGTTTTATTTAAAGGACATGCATCATATATTTAATAAGAGATATTTTAAGGGTGTATAAATATTCTTCAAATATAAAATACGCACCTATATTTTAAAGCAGGGTGATTCATTTGGAAAATGAAAAGCAAAAAGATGCCGTCTATCTATCTGATGTCATAAAGGCAAGGCACTATTCGCAGAATATATCCCTTCTTTATGGCGAGTACAGCGATATCACCTCGGGCGACCAAAAACTAACCGATATATTATATTGCACAATCAAAGATATCAAGGATAGATCTGTTATAACCGACAACAAAGTTATAATATGCTTCAACTTTGCTCTAATAATATTATTTGAATGCGAGAATAAGGATAATACGTCGGAATACTGCATACGCAAGGATATGATAAGCAAAGTATTTGATATAAATATAAAAGATTACGATGTGCTTTCCGGCACGCTTAATTTGGAAAAAACAAAATGTAAAAACTTCATAAAGGATATCAAGTACAGTACGGATATTGATATATCCTTTAAAAAAGCCACCGTAAGCGTTGAAGCCTCGATTAACAGCTTCCTGATCGAAGAAGATGTAATGAAGCTTGACAGCATACAGCTCTTTTCGAGTGAGCATGCGCAAAATAATATGCAAAGCAATATAGTTGAATATAAACTTCCGGATATTGCTCCAAAGCATGACGGACAAAATGAACTCGATACATATATAAGCAACCTAGGCAGCATGTTAAAAAGAGCCTCGGAATTAATTGAAACAAATAAAAAGCTTGAAGATGAAACATATTCCAAATCGAAGAAGATAAAATTTATCGAATACAAGCTCAGGCAAAACCAAGAAAAAGCAAAATCCCTTGAAAACGCTTTAAAAGATAAGGAATCTTATATCTCGATACTTAATGCCAGACTCGATAAGTCTGAAAAAAAAGTAAACATACTGGAGCATGCCAATATGGCTGTGGATCAGGAATTGAAATCGCTCCTCAAGGAAAACAACGATTTGAAAAATTATATTGAAGAGGAAGAAAGAAAAAAGAAAAAACAGCTGAATTACAGAATAAAATCCGTTTTAAGCAATATAAAGATATTTTAATCTCTGCTTTTTCTATTTGCATCCTTTTCATTAAAACAAAAAAAATAACCGCCGGGGCTGTCTTTTGGCATTACCCTATGCGGTTATTGGCTAAAAACAACTTTATTACCGGCATACCCTACATGGCGTAACTTCACTACTCTGTGACTCCGCTGCTTTTAAGCAGATTGTTCATTTCAAATACTGCGGATTCTATAAGCAAATTTATTTGTTCATCCGTCAACTTATTTCCCAGCGCTTTTTTTATGAGCTGAACTGCCTCGGCCTTTTTATCCGAACCGTTTCCGCCTCCGAATGTCTGTTCGACACCCCTCACTATGTTGCTTATTATAGTATAATAGCGTGCAAGATTTTCAGTGCCTATTTTTGATTTGAGATAGCTTATGACATATCCTCCTATAGCTATAATCGCAAGCTGAACAACTATAAGCAGCACCTGAAGCAATAGTTGCTGGTCCATCTTATTCACTCCTTATTATTTGCTATTCCCTTTAATTTTTCAACAAAATTGCTTAACTCTTTTATCATATTCTGAAATTCTTCTATTAGTTTTTTGTCTGCTATTTTGTCATGTACATCGCTTACAGTCCCGCTATCTTCGTTCTTATCCGACACTGGTTCATCAAGTATTCTTCTCCATATATTTATAATGCTCTGGCCGTATCCGCTGCCAGGTACCGCCCATTTCCCGTCCAAGTCCTCAAAACCCGGTGCGGTCCCTCTTTTTACAAGATTGAATCGAGGGTCCAAAAGACTCGTCTTTAAAGGTTCCGTATTCGCATAAGCTTTAAGATGCTGTATATGTGCTAAAATGCCTTCATCCACTGTTTTAAATGAAGCTCCTGAATTCCCTGCCGATATGCTTCCGAGTCCGGCAAAATTATTCTGTTCAGCCTTTACACTGCCTGTGAACCTGAAATAATTAGTCTCCTTTATCGCCTGTGCAAAAGCTATATCACCCCTTATGCCTTCCTTCATGCCCATATCTATATATTTTTGTGCGATATACGGGGCATTTGGATTTATCTTGTGCAGAAAAGATTCCATCTGCTCTGCGCTGGCCCTTCTCAAATCGGTTATCGGATGAACCGCAGCATCAGATACAGGGCCTGTATTAGAACTTTCAGGCTCCTTTACCTTGTCAAATATTATAACTCCGTTTGATGCAACTACTTTCACATTTCCGCTGCTTATTTCGGCAAGCACTTCCTCTGCAAGCCTTATCGCATTCTCCTTTATCTTGAACGCTCCAACCTGTACGCCTTGGTTTAATACTCTGTATAATATATCCTCAACATTCGGTGTTATTTTTAAATAATTACATACCGCTATTGCGATGTTTTTCATAACACCATCCTGCCAGCTATCATTTCGCAGGAGCTTTTCCTCGTCAGGATTTGATATGAATGCTGTTTCAAGCAAAACTGCAGGCATTTTAGTGAATTTAAGGACATAAAAACCTGCTGTCTTAACACCTCTATTTTTAAGATGCCCTGACTCCACTGCGGCGTTCAATATTTTGCCTGCAAGTTCCTGTCCGGCTTTGCTCCCTTTATAGTAATACGCCTCCGTACCGGCTGCCGAAGCATTATTGAAACTATTGCAGTGAATGCTCATAAAATAGTCGCAATTGCCCTTATTTGCAATATCGCATCTTTGCTGCAAGTCTAAAGTCGCATCGGAAGTCCTTGTCATTACTACCTGTATTCCGCTTTTTGTAAGCTTTTGTTCCAGCTTTGATGCAAGAGCAAGATTTATGTCCTTCTCTTTTGACTGTCTGCCAAGGGCACCTGGATCATTTCCGCCATGTCCTGGATCAATACATATCTTCAAAAATTTCACCCCCCGCCGTACATTTACATATGTTGGACACCGGATACTGTATTTACTGTAGAAGCATCCTCCAGTACATACTATTCGAGCATATATCTTTTGTCAACGGATAATAAAAAACAGTCTTCAATTCATGCAGCAATGCTCGCAATTGGGGTATAATGCATACCCCACCATGGTGAGCATTTTTTACCGCAATTAATAACACAACATAGTAAATTAAATATAACCATCAAATAAGTCCTACATATTATAATACAGGGAAGTGACGATCATGAGCAATTATCCTGATGAACAATCAATATGGAAAATTATATCATCTGTACAGTCGGATATATTGGAATTATGCGAGAATGGATATTATAAGTTGGCATATATGAATGAAGAAAAAAAATACTGGCCATGTATACCATCGTGGATGCTCGATGAAAAATCCAATAATAGAATAAAAAATATACTGGATATAGGATGCGGTTATGGAACACTATCGATTACTGCAAAATTGTTGTATAAATGCAATGTTTGCTGCATGGATTTTATAAATGCTTATTTAAGCAAAAAAATCATCGATAAATACAATCTGAACTTTAAGATAGGCAATATCGAAACCGACCGTATCCCATGGAACTTTAAATTCGATATCATACTGCTTACTGAAGTGATAGAACATTTTAATTTCAACCCCTTACCTACTTTGATAAAAATAAGAGAAGCATTATCTGATAATGGTTCTTTATTCTTAAGCACCCCTGATGCGGAATATTATGGCAGGCCCGATTACTACAGAAATTACAAAAATATGCCCGCCCCTAAAAAGGGAATCCCCATAAGGGATTGCCATATATATGTTTTTAACAAGAGGGAACTCTTGGATATATTTGATAAAACAGGATTTTCAATTTCAAGATTGCAGAAAACCGAAAGCCGCCATTTCAATATCAAGCTTGTAAAAAAATGAAAGGGGGAATATTTATGAAAAGGCAAAATACATTTTTAAATTTATCACAATATGATGATATCAAACATATGTTTATGCCTTTAGAATTCCGGTATATAATGAATAAAAATATCGTATCCAAGCCCAAATTTGATTATAATAATGATAAATCATCATTTTCAAATATAGCAGTTATTTACCCGCCGACGCTAGATTGGGACTGGATGAAACAGAGGCCTCAACAGCTGATGGAGCAATTCGCGAAAAATGGCTTTGATGTATATTACTGCAATAAAAGCCAGTTGACAGATCATGACCCTATTAAAGTATCCGATAACCTGACCGTTATAAACGATAATAAAAAATTTATCAAGGAAACCGTCCCATATATAAAGGCTCAGGGGAAAAAAATATTGCTGTGGGTTTCATGGTCAAAACTTCATATATTTCTGTATCAGTATAATCCTGATTTTATAGTATACGATTATATCGATGACTTTCCTTCCTGGGCACCTTTTTTAGACAAAATCGTCAGGGAGGCAAACGCAGTAGTATCAACATCAAAAGCATTGAAAAAACACATAGACTTAAGTTACCCGTATAAGCCGAGTTTCTTGATACCAAACGGATGTGATATTTCTCACTTTCAAAAAAGTTTGAGTAATCCTCCGCCTAAACCTGCTGAATATTTAGGTCATAACGGCCCAATTATTTGCTATGCCGGTGCATGGGCATCCTGGATAGATCAGAACCTTATAATGAAAACAGCAATGTCGTTTCCTAATGCTCTTATTGCTATAATCGGAGTCGAATTTGTTCCTCCTGCAACTTTGTGTCTGCTATGACCGACTGGGTCAGTATGAGACAGCCTGCAAGCATAACGAAATTGCAGCAAAATATATACCTGACAGTCCTCAAATACTTTATAACCGAAAATATTTTGAAAAAATCAAGAAATAACCGGGCGTGTATATTCACATTTGAAGAATATTACAATTAATAAGCCGCTTTACACGTCCGGCTTATTTTTTAATCTGTCATAGATTCTTTTTACAAAGCTTTTTTGCTCCCTTATTGTGACCAATCCATCTGTGGACTTAGGTACGGTCAAAATACCGAGGCCGTCTATCCCGTTCTTGTAATCCTTATATTCAAGGGTTCTTACCCTTCCATCGATTCCCTTCACATCAACCCATATAAATGTAACAAAATCATTGAAGAAACAGTTCATCCCCTCTTCAGTGACAATCGTCCTGT
Organism: Clostridiales bacterium; assembly: GCA_030016385.1. Taxonomy (NCBI): domain Bacteria; kingdom Bacillati; phylum Bacillota; class Clostridia; order Eubacteriales; species Clostridiales bacterium. Next base: position 9,414 of record JASEJN010000009.1, read on the forward strand.
TATTTATCGAAAGTATGGTATCACCGGATTTAATACCCATCATTTCGGCCGGTCCGCCTGGTATGGTGTCAAGTACTCTTATTCCTAACGGCGGGGCACTGAATATCGAGCCCTTATTTCTCTCACTTTTTCTTTCATGCTCTATAAGATACTCATGGGCAAAGGGTGCAAAGAGAGCCGCAACATACTTTAGTGCATATACATACGAAGAAGAAATGGCAATGGATAAAAGCATTACACTGAAAATCATAAGCCTTATAGCCGACTTCCTGCATTTTTCACGAGGCAGGCAGGAAGATGTAAATTCACTGTAACCGAGTATCGCCGATACCGGGAATGCCTGAAACAATGCGTTCTTGATGTTTGATGGATCCATAAATGGCTTTATAACCGGCCACCAATCAGGAGTCGAAATAGAAGCGCCGGATTTGGCAGATGAAAATCCCACAAACATCACAAGTGCAATGGGTATCGGCCAGAATCGCTGCATTGTAAAACCTCCGACCACTTTGCCATCTTCCCTTTGGAGAAATACCGGTACCGCACCCCTGTAACCGTCTATATAAATTAAGACGGCCTCAAGGAGGTGAAGCATTCCGACAAGTATCATTATCCCTGTTACATCTATCCCTTTTATATTGAATAAAAGCCCTGCGATTGACAGTATTCCTCCTGAATAAGAAAAGCATATGAATCTCGGCTCTATAAACATCAGTATAAGTGAAATCAATATCAGATACTGGATACCCATATCCTGGCTGAAGGTAATCCCCATAAGAGTCATGGGTATGCTTATTACAATCCCTGCAACCAGTCCTGAAAGTACAGACGTAAGCACCAGGTTGCTCGTAGGCGTCTTGGGTTTGTTATATATATATTCCTGCAACCTTACTACTTTTTTATATTGTGTAAATATTATAATGATAAACACCACATATATGAAATTTGCGCCAGGTGACAGCACTGCTGCAGAAACAGTCCTTATACAAAGATTTATCATTGCTAATATATCCATTTCTCCACCCCGTTTAATACCTGTTTAAAAAACAGCCCATAGAAAGACCGCATTTTTATTTGAGCTCACTCTCTACGACGCTCATTGCTTTTTGAAGCTGGACATCCTCCTGCAAGGTAAGTTCCGGTTTTTGCTTTAAATTGTCCGGAAGATCCACCGTATAATTTGGCTGTATCCCGATTCCCTGTATGCATACGCCACTTGGGGTATAATACTTCGCAGTCGTCACCTTTAAAGCGGATTCCTGCTTTTCGCCAGGCATTTTAAATGGAAGTATGGTCTGTACGATTCCCTTTCCAAATGTCTTTGTTCCCACTAAAACTCCCGAATGAGTATCTTTGACAGCGCCGGACACCACTTCTGACGCGCTTGCCGTATAACCGTTTACGAGTATTGCATATGGTACATTTATTTTATTTTTATCCGATGTTATTACATCTTTTTTGCCTTTATTGTCTATGGTGTAAACAATCGTACTTTTCCCGATAAGCGTATCAGCTATCTCTGTGCACTGGTCCAAAAGGCCACCGCCATTATTCCTTAAATCTATTACAAGACCTTTTATGTTCTTATTCTGAAGATCCTTCAACGAATCGATGAATTCTTGAGCCGTATTTTTCTGGAAGGCAGTAATCTTAATATAACCTATATCATTGCCAACGGTCTTATCGGAAACTGACTTCATCACTATGTTGGCCCTTACGATATTGATATCGGAAGGCTGCGACTGGCCCTGCTTTAGTATGGTTATTTTAACAGGCGTACCGGCCTTTCCCCTCATCAATGAAACCGCATCGTCAAGGCTGTCTCCCGAAACAGCCTTATTGTCTATCCCTATTATTAAATCTCCTGATTTTATTCCCGCCTTTTCAGCAGGCGAACCTTCGATAGTGGACACGATAAGTATATTGTCATCCTTCGCTTCTACAACTAAACCTACACCCGCATATTCACCTTCCGTGGTTATAGTATTAGCCTGAAAATCCTTGGGATCCCAGTATACCGTATATGGATCACCGACACCAGATGCAAGTCCTCTTACAGCACCTTCGGCAAGTTTGCTCTCATCGATTTTGCTTACGTAATTTTTTTCAAGCATGTCTTTTACTGCGAACATCTTGCTGAACTGAGTAATCTCATCGTAAGTATGCTTTGTTATAATGTATTTATTGCCCATGGATAAATCTATCTTATTCGTTAAAAAAAAAGTAATGGAGTTTGTAACAATTAAAGCGACAACCAGGAATATTACAGCATTTTTTTTCTTAATCATCATAACACCTCGAATGTCCTATTTAGAAATGTAACATTATTCATATCCGTATTTATTTTATTTTGTTCACTTTTACATTATAACAAACACTAAATAAAAATAAAAGAAGCTCCGGATGCATATTTTTTTGCAGTATAATCTGTATGCATCCCGGAGCTTTATTTATATTAAATTTTATATTAGTGACTTGAATATATTAACCTTTAATTCGCTAAATCAACTTTAATTTGACGAAACTTCAAATCCGGAGAGCGCGGCCGCATATTTTACAGGATTGCTTTTTATCCTGTAATACATATCGGTATCGTTCATCCATAGAGGCACGACATGGAAATGCCTTTTGTTCACTTCCAGAACCCATATTTTTAAATTACTATCGATTAATATATCAAAACCTAAATCTCCGTAATTTTCTCCCGATGATTCTATCGTCCTGCATACGCCTGTACATACATTTATAACTTCCTTGCGCAATTTAGCAATCTCATCAGTACTTAATTTTGCGGCTTTTGAAAGAAGATCTTCAAATGCCGCCTGCAGGCCCCAGTTGGAGCATATGTTGCCTCTTATTCCCAGGAAACCTACTATCCCCGTGCATATCCACTTTTTTGTTTCATCCTTTTGCATTACAACCCTGAAGTCCATAGACCTGTCATTTATTCTTAAGGGAGTTATGGCCTGCTGTATTATATAGGAAGTCCTTCCTGTATAACGATTTACATATCTTTTGGCTTCATCACTTTTCCCGAAATGTAAATCTATATTCTCTACTTTATTTTTTACATAATAGTATCCATCTTTTTTATCTATTTTAATCAATCCCCGGGCGAGTGTCCCAAACACCGGTTTTAAATATACGCTACCGTATTTGTCAAGCATATCTTCCACATTGCCGAAGAAATCATACATAATAGTATGGGGTATGTGTTTCTTCACATACTCCGACCTTGAAGCCATCTTCCAGAATTCCCATTTATTAAAATATCCCGTATTGAAAATGCAATTGCCTGTTGCCCTTTTTAACTTCAATTCCATATATTTTGGCAAAATAACCCTTCTATATATCGTCGAAGGGAATGGCAGCACGGCTTTTATCCATTTTCTGCCCGTCCCGGGGTTATAATAATAGCCTTCTATCAGCTTATTCTTAAAATCAAGCTTATTTAAACTCATTATGCAAAGCAACCCGCCTATCCTGCCGTATGGCAGTGTATAGTCAAGCATATCGTGCAGGAATCTTTCCGTAATCCCCCTTTTGGTCCTCGACATCAAAAGCCCTATGACAGGGCCTATGCAAATGCCGCCCATGCATGGCATGATCTGATAGTTTATATTCTCAGGCAGCCCCATTTTATCCATGACATCTCTCGAAAGTCTGATCCGATTTTCGGGCAACCTATCGTCCGCTTCTAATTTTACTCCCTCCATCTTCAAACCGGCATAAATGTTGATATTCTTATATTTAAGCTTTGCGATAAGGTTTGCAGGCATAAATATTTTCCCCGTTGAGCCCATATCTTTCAATACTCTATAGAACACTGTCTACCACCTTCCTTATACAAGCCGGATGTTGCAATAGAACTAACGGACATTGCGCCCAAAGCCTGCAAGCGATTTTGCATATAAAAGAGGGCCCGAGATTATTTTATTGTATGAAGTCCTATCCTGAATGCACAGTGCTATCGCAGGGTGGGGGCTTCTGTGGTTTATCTCAATCAGCCATATTTTGCCTGTATAATCGATCCCTATATCGATCCCCAGGATGCCGCAGTTAACTCCAAATCCATCCAGCGTCCTGCACACTTTTAAACAGAACTTACGCATTTCGATGATTTTCTGCAGCGCCCGCCTATTATTCATTCCCATGACATCTTTAAGAAGCTCTTCAGGCATAAAGCCTTTCCCTCCGCTCGAAATATTGCTTACGACGCTTCTTTTAGCTCCTGCGCGGGCTACTATTACGGTACACACCCAGTTTGCAGTATCATCTTTTTGCATGACAGCTCTGAAGTCAACTACTCCTTCATCACATTTAATCAGATCTATTCCCTTCTGTATGATGCATTCATTATAGGCAAACAGATCTTTCATTATTCTTATGGCTTTGATCCGGTTTTCAGCAACAATCCTGTTATTTTTTTTATCCTTTCTATATTCAAATAAGATTCCCTCGTCGGTGATGCTTGCCTTTACAACTCCATGGCCCTTCATTCCCCAATCCGGCTTGATATAAACGCATTTTTGCCTTTTTAGCATATCGAAAATATCCTTTTCAGACCTGTAAAGCCTGGTTTCAGGAAGACTATCCTTTATGGAGGCATCGGTTGAAAACCATTTATACATTTCCCATTTGCTGAAATACTGTCCGTTAAAGACAGTATCACCTATAGTGGATAAAAAATGGTTCTGCCAATCTTCATTAAGGCCTATGGTCCGGTAAATAGCGCAAGGATAAGGGAAAATACCTTCTTTCCACGAATTATCCCCCGGATTGAAGCAGAATCCTTTTATGAGTCTCTTGTCTTTATTCACACTATCTAAAGAAAATACCGTTATCGCCCCGTGGAGCCTTGAATAATCCCGTATGCATTCCTTTTCATGCTCAAGTCTGTCTTTTGTAATATTCTCATATCTGACGCTACCGAGTATCCCTATAAATGGGCCTAACCTGATCTCATTTCCGTATGCTCTGACTTCATATACAACATAGTCCGGCACATGCATTTTATCTATTATATATGCTGGTATCAACAGTTTCCCCCTGCTTACCGTATCCAAAACTGCAACATCCACGCAATATTTTTGGTTTCCAAAACTTATATACGCCCTTTTTTTCCTTTCGATTCCGACATCAAATGCCGTCTCCCTGTTCACAACAAGTTCCGGCTCAGAAGATCTATGACGCTCGATAGTTATAAGATTCATATTCATCACCTCTAAAATCCTGCAAGATATGAGGCATAAAGTATCGGAGTATACCTTATCGAAAGGTAAGTGTCACGATTCATCATCTTGAAACCCTTAAAGCTTGGGAATACATTTACCTCAATAATATATAACTTCTTGTTTTCATCTATCGCTATATCGATGCCTAATTCGGCAAAATGGTGTCCGGTTTTATCCAGCCTCACACAGGTATCAATGCATAAATCATGAATTTTCTTTTTAATATCCTCCCGGTCGCTACTGCAATTGAATGCTTTATCCAATGCTTCGTCTAAGGAAAGGGCATATCCTCCCCTTGATATATTTGTCAAAAACGAATCTGATTTTGCCACCCTGCATTCTATTCCCGATTCAAACCACTGCATCTTCCTATCCTTTTGCATCACAATCCTTATATCGAATACACTTCCGTTGATCTTGGCAAGGGGAAGCAGCTTTTGAACTATATATCTATTAGGCAAGAAACTGTCGCTTTTAAATAACTTCTCCATCTCATTTTCGCTCAATATCTCATCGCTTGCCTGGCTTTTTCTGTAATCTATGAACCTGTAATTATCCTTTTCCCTTTTGATGACACATATCCCGCGGCCCCGCGAAAGATTCACGGGTTTCAAAATCACGTCCCCGTATTTATCGATAAATTTTTTGATAGTATCATAGTCCTTTATCAATGCCGTGGGCGGCAGGCTGGATACTAACTTGGCATCCTGTTTTATATAACTGTACAGATAATACTTTGAAAATCTCCACGAATTGAATAATTTGCCATGTGTCACCTGTATCAGTTTTTTAATTGTTTCAGGATTGGTATGAAAATCCCTCCTATATATAACGGATGGAAATGGAAACCTTCCATATAACCATTCTTCCCTCTTATAATCGTAATAAAGCCCGTATATTATCTTGTTTTCCCAATCGATAGATCTCGGAGAAAATGCATAAATAAGTCCTCCGCATTCATTATATATACCGAAACGGTCCGAATATTTTTCCATATGATACGGACTATAGGCATAATTCCTATTCCCTATTAAAAACCCTATAACGGGACCTATTATTATGCTGTTTCCAGAAATCTTCAATCGATATACGAGATTGCTTGATATCATGAGTCTCGCTAATATATCACCGGATATTTTTATATTTAAAGGGTTATCGATGCTTTCACCGCGCTTATCGCCGTCTTCTTTTGATAAATTTACATTTGCAGCTACCCTTCTCTGTCCGAAGCAGATATACATCCTTTTATATATTTTTTCTACGGCTGCCTCAGGCAGGAGAATAACATCATTTAAAGAGGATACTTTATTTATAGTAACCCACATATTTATCCCCCTCTTATTAGCCTATTAAATAAAATGCATAGCCAAATAGGTTTTTTAAAAAATATTTGATAATGATCATATCCTTTTGCTGGAGTATTATATTTCTATCGAATCCTCCAAAATTTACAAAATACGGATTATTATATTCATCTATTATAAAGTCCATATAGCATATCCCCATTCCGGGTATGAATTTTTCTATAAATACTGCCATATCAACGGATATTTCCCTGATTAGCTTCATAAAACCGGTATTCTTAAATATATCTCTTTGCAAGGCCATTTTCCCTAAGGACAGCCATGCCCCATCGGAACCCTTTTGTACATAGTTCCTTATTACAAATGGCATACTTTTATACATCCTTATGGAAGGTGTTTTTATCTGTATCCACCTTTTTTTAATAAGAGCATTTTTTTCCACTCCTGAAGGAATTTCATCATAAAGCGCCTGCAGTTTATTCGAACTTTTTAAAGGAATAAATACATTATGGCGTAGATTACCGTTTTCTTTTAAAGCATTTGCATTGTATAAGCGGTATGGAAGCACGAACTCACTAAATTTTACAGATGATGACAGCATCTGCATTATCATAAGCAGGTTAAACCTGTTAATCTCATTTATAATGGCGATATTGTTCATACTTAGAATGCTTTCAAACGTTTTTACCTGGTTTTTCCTTTCCATATATATAAAATTAAATATCACAGGCGGCAATGTTACAATGCTCTTCTTTATTCCACTTGAATCTACGATAATGCCTGTAACTTTTTTATTTTTGATGTCTATACCCTTTATGGTAAAAAGAACTACTGCATTTGCCTTCTTTTTAAAGGATTTGATGAATGGGAACAATAAATGAGCATACATGCTCACTTTTCCATTATCGCATAATATACCTATCATCAATCATCCCCCCTCAATACAGGCTATGTAAAAGATGAGAGTTAGTGACTTGTCCATAGGAAAATTTGAAAGAATAGGTCGAAATTTTGTTTAAGAAGTCAAATAAAAAAATGTTGCTGCATAATGAATATTCATCAATTATGCAGCAACATTATCATCAATCAGATATCAATAAATATGGCGAAGGATTTATATAATTTTCTCTGCCTGTGCCGCCTCTTAATACACTGAAGTGAACGTGAGGCCCTGTAGACCTTCCTGTGTTCCCTGAAAGGGAAACAACCTGTCCTCCGCTGACTGTCTGGCCTTCTATGACTTTGAAACTGTTATTGTGGCCGTATAGCGAAAACAAGCCGTTGCCATGATCTATAACGACACAGTTTCCGTATCCTGAAACCCACTCAGCAATTATCACCGTTCCCGGTGCCATGGCATGTACAGGTATATTCACTGCACCATTTGTGCTTATATCTATGCCTGGATGAAATGCCCCGAGGATTCCTGTTATCGGATCTACTCTGGATCCATAACCCGACGATATATATGGATGCGCGCCGGCCGGAAATTCAGACCTGTGGAGTATCGCATATACTCTTCCGTTAAATGAGCTTACGCCTCTGCTTGCAACCTGTGTACTCCCGCTTTCGCTGCTTGCGGCTTTCTTTGCCGCCGCCTCGGCCGCAGCCTTGGCCGCCATAATGGAAGATATCTTGTCCTTTATCTTTTCCGCTGCCACTTGTTCAGCCTTTATTGTAGAATCCAACTTGGCTACTTTTTGGTTTCTGTCTTTTACCAGAACATTCAATTGAGCATTTTGCTTTTCAAGCCCGTTTTTTTTGCTGACAAGGCTTGAATTCAATGCAACAAGCCCTTTCTTGTCGCTTTCCAATTTTACTTTCTGATTATTGATGCTGACTCTTTTCTGCTTCATCACCTTAAGCATCTGGACGTCATTGTTTATTACTCTTTCCATGATATCAGCCCTCGTTAAGAAATCCGAAAGGCTTGTAGAACTAAGTATAATCTGTATGTATCCAATGGTTGTCCCATTTTTGTACAGGGCGTTGATTCTCTCTTTCATCAATGCATCCTGTTTATTGTAATCCTCAATCGCAGCGTTTAATTTCTTTGTCGCCACATCGATATTATTCTGTGCGGTGCTGATTTTATGCTGTATATCATCTATGTCATTATTGACCTTCGATATATTGTTTTTGAGCACATCTATATCCTTCTGATATTTTTGGATTTCGGATACAATATCGCCCTTTTGACCCTTCAAATCATCGATTTTATCATTTGTATCACCGTATTGATCCTTGAGATTTCCAAGGTCATCGGCAGCCATCGCCATAATATTGAAGCAAAAAATCGCCAGCAGCGAAACAATCAGAAATACTTTTACCCTTTTTTTAACCAACATATATCACCTCCTTGCCTTGTATAATTAATTTTTCGGCTATATCCCCATAAAAATAACAGGATATTTAAACACGCAAAAATTTTCGCATAGATATTATACCGCCTATGGACCCTATAAAAAGCCCTATTGCAGCAAACAACGCCGCCATATATGGAATAATGTCCATTGGATTTACAAGCTTGATCATTTCATAATTTTTATATAATTGATTCACTACGGCAGTATAACCATAACCAAGTATGACAATTGAAAGGAGAGCGCCTATGAAACCAAGCAAAAGCCCCTCTATTATAAAAGGCCACCTTATAAACCAATCTGTCGACCCGATAAATTTCATGATGCCTATTTCTTTTCTTCTTGCCATTACGGTAAGTTTTATAGTATTTGAAATCAGGAATATCGATATAATGAGCAATATAACCATTAAAGTTATGCCCACTGTTTTAACGAAGTTTGTCACTTTTATAAGCTGATTTACAAAAGGCCTTGCATCGTTTATTTTATCGACCCCTGGAAGGCCTTTTACCGATTTTACGGCTCCCTCCACAAACTCGGGCCCTTTCATTTTTACAATATATGAACTCGGCATAACCTTGTTTGCATCGATTCCTTCTACCAACCCGCTGTTTTCCCCGAGTTCCTTTTTGAAATTATCAAGGGCCTCCTGCTTGGATTCGTAAACGACATCCGTTACTCCCTCGGCTTTTTTCAAGTTTGAATCGATAGTACTCATCTGGTCGTTTGTTATATCGTCCTTTAAAAATATTTTTATCTCGACGCCTGATTCCACACTTCTCATCAAATAATCTACATTAGCCACCGTTATAAAGAATATACCCAGTATGATAAGTGAAGCCATTACGGCACTTATCGAGGCTATGCTCATCATCCTGTTTCTCGCAACACTTTTAAAACCCTGTTTGATATAATAACCAAATGTCCTAATCTTCATAGTTATATGCCCCCCTTTTCTGGTCTCTTACAAGTACTCCTTTTTCAAGGGCAATAACCCTTTTTTTGGCTTTGTTTACGATATCCTTTGCATGTGTTGCCATAACAACGGTTGTCCCAACTTTGTTTACGTCATCTAATATATCGAGTATTGTCCAGGCGCTGTCAGGATCAAGGTTGCCCGTAGGCTCGTCCGCAATTAGAATAGATGGATTATTTACAAGAGCTCTTGCAAGGGCAACTCTCTGCTGCTCTCCGCCTGAGAGTTGATTTGGATATGAATTTGCTTTTCTGCTTAAATCAACCATGGCAAGGACTTGCGCCACTCTTCTTCTTATATCCCTCGATGATGCTTCAACTATATGCATTGCAAAAGCTATATTTTCATAAGCGGTGAGATTTGGAAGCAATCTGAAATCCTGAAACACCGTACCTATTGTTCTTCTATAATAAGGAATCTGCCTGTGCTTTAATGTCGAAAGGTTGATATTATTTACTGTTATAATACCTGAAGTGGGCTCTATTTCCTTTAGCAAAAGTTTAATAAATGTGGATTTGCCCGCTCCGCTTGGGCCGACCAAGAATACAAACTCACCCTTGTCTATTTTAAGTGTTATATCTGAAAGGGCGATAGAATTTTCTTTGAATACCTTTGATATATGCTGCATTTCTATCATTAGACCAACAACTCCTGTAAATTCGACATATATAATGTTAATTATATATAGATATTATACCATAATATTTAATATAATCAAAAATCTTATCAAAATTTATCACGCCAATTTTTGACAATATATTTATCTTGTTTTGTAAACTATGCTATAATCAATCAGGATTCATATTTTTGAAGCCCTCACCCAAGACCTCATGTGCATCGCTTACTGTAATGAAAGCCTTCGGATCAACTTTTCTAATATACGACCTCAATCGTATGAACTCCTTTCTGCTTAGAACGGTATATATGATCCTGAACCCATTTCCGGAGAAGCCGCCCTCCCCCGTGAAAAACGTTACGCCCCTATCGAGTTCATTCATTATATACTCTGCTATAATATCGGTATTTTTTGTCATTATAAAAACCTGCATCACAATATTAAATCCTGCTATGATATAGTCGATTATATAGCCGTTCATAGCTACAGCTATAATTGCATACAGACCCTTTTGTATTCCAAATGTGAATGCAGCCATAAGAGTTATGATAAAATCGATGATAAAAAGAGATTTTCCTATATCTATATGGAAATATCTATTCAGTATTTTGGCCAGAATATCCGTACCGCCTGTCGATGCATTAAAATTAAATATCATCGCCATGCCGAATCCTGAAACCGAAGTCCCTATTATTACGGCCAGCAGCGGGTCATCCGTAACAGGATTTTCAAGATGCACCGTCCTCTCAAGCAACCATATGACTCCCGAAAATCCAAAGCTTGCATATATGGTTTTAATCCCAAATTTCCTTCCGAGCACAACAAAAGATATGACAAATAACAGTACATTCATAAAAATCATAAGCATACCTACTGGAAGAACGGGCACATAATGATTTATTATCATGCCAAGCCCCGTAACTCCACCTGCCGCTATATTATTGGGCATCAGAAAAAAATATACTGCGATTGAGCAAATAATAAAACCAATTGTTATTACTATGTATTGTTTCAACGTATTTTTCAAAATATCATCACCTTTAAAATCTCGCTGTTTTGTATAATAATTTTAGCATGCATTCTTTTTCGAACAAAAAATGCATAAAGTAACAAGCTTACTGTTGCAAAAGGATATGGCCTTTGGCCATATCCTTTTGCTTTCAGAACTACTTCGTTTTTAAACGTTTCAATATTTTCCTGGATTCATCTGCTATCCTGTCGGATGTCAGCCCATATAGTTCCATAAGCTTATCAGGCGCACCTGATTGGCCAAATTTATCCTCTATGCCTATTCTCTTTAAAAACACGGGCGCCTCTTCGCTCAAAACCTCTGCCACTGCACTTCCGAGCCCCCCGATTATGCTGTGCTCTTCACATGTTACAATGGCTCCTGTTTCCTTGGCGGCTTTAACTACGGCTTCCTTATCCACCGGTTTTATCGTATGCATATCGATAACTCTTGCATCTATGCCTTCCTCTTTTAATTTCAGGGCGGCCTCGAGTGCTTTCGCAACCATGATACCCACCGCGATTATTGTTAAATCCTTTCCGCCTTTTACCAATATGGATTTGCCCAATTCAAATTTAAAATTATTCTCGTCATATATAACAGGCACCGAAAGCCTTCCTAACCTTATGTAAACAGGCCCTTTATAATCAACGGCAGCGAAGATGGCCGCTCTAGTCTCCACCGCATCTGCAGGGCATATGACGCACATGTTCGGTATTGATCTCATAAGGGACAGATCTTCCACGGATTGATGGGTGGCGCCATCTTCTCCAACGGTTATTCCCGAGTGAGTCGCCGCAATTTTGACATTCAGCTTCGGATAACAGATAGAATTTCTTACCTGCTCATAAGCCCTACCTGTTGCAAAAATTGCGAAAGTGCTTGCAAACGGTATTTTGCCGCATGTTGCAAAACCTGCGGCAGTAGTCATCATATCCGCTTCGGAGATCCCCATATCAAAAAACCTTTCAGGAAATTTCTTTGCAAAATTCGCTGTTTTTGTAGATTTTGAAAGATCCGCATCTAATACCACGATATTCTTGTTTTTTTCTCCAAGTTCCACAAGCGCCTTTCCGTAAGCTTCCCTTGTTGCAATTTTTTCAGCCATTATTTTCCGCCTCCCAATTCCAAAAGAGCTTTTTCACATTGTTCCCTGCTAGGCGCACTTCCGTGCCACCCTACCTGATTTTCCATAAACGACACGCCTTTTCCCTTTATAGTTTCAGCTACAATCATGGTCGGCCTTCCCTTGGTATTTCGGGCTATGTTGACGGCATCCAAAATCTGTTCAAAATCATGACCATTTATGGAAATAACATTCCACCCAAAAGCTTTAAACTTTTCATCCACGGGTTCGGGACTCATAACTTCAGATATAGGGCCATCGATCTGCAGCTTGTTATGGTCTACAAACGCCGTAAGATTATCCAGCTCATAATGCGCCGATGTCATTGCCGCCTCCCATACCTGGCCTTCCTCCAGTTCACCGTCACCTAAGAGCACATAGACTCTGTAATCTTTATTATCGAGCTTTCCTGCAAGCGCCATGCCGTTTGCAGATGAAAGCCCCTGCCCCAGGGAACCTGTAGACATATCTATTCCCGGCGTACCCTTCATGTCGGGATGACCTTGAAGCATCGCTCCTATTTTTCTGAGTTTTAAAAGCTCCTCTCTCGGAAAATAACCTCTCTCCGCAAGAACGCTGTATAAAGCTGGAGCTGCATGCCCCTTTGAAAGAACGAATCTATCCCTGTCCTCCCAATGAGGCTTTTTGGGATTTATCCTCATTATTTTAAAATATAGAGCCGTAATTATCTCGACTGCTGAAAGAGAACCGCCTGGATGCCCTGATTTTGCCTCTGTAATCGACTCAACAATGTCCCTTCTTACTTTTAATGCAATATCATTTAAGTGCTGATACTTATCCATTCTTTACCTCCTGTAAACTTATCGGCAAATTTAAGTTAAATTATAATCCATATTTTATTATACCAATTATCATTATTTTTTTAAACAATATACGACTTTTATCTTCAATTCGCAATTTGAACTTATGCTATTTTGAACACTCATTCGCCAGATTCAAGTTTCGATAAGCTTCTCACTTTGCCGCCGCAGAAAAATCCATCCTTAATCGCTGTCATGATGGTGCTCATGCTTTATATGATGATCTATATCAGATTTTATTATCTCATTAAACGGAAGGTTGTTCATAATAAAGTCATTTTTCATTTTTATGTAGCCAGCATATAATTTTGTCTGTATTTCCAGCATGTTTATTACTTTATCCATAAGCTTTCCTACATCATCGGCCCTGTCAAGAGCATCATCAATATCGCTTTTTTTGGAAAGCGCAATCTTATTGATGACGTCTGCAGAATTAACAAGCACATTATATGTTCCCGCAAGCTTTGCTAAAAGATCTGCGAGATAAGTCTGATCCGAATAATACGTCTGTACAAGCTGCGTATAATCCTCGGTAATATAACCTGGATTGACGATATCGGCAAAATTATTGCCTGTTGAACCGGTTTCCATTTAAAAACATCCCACATGAAATATTTACTATATTATTATATGGAACAATCCCTGTAAAATTGCTATTGCAATTTCATAAAACGGGTACATTGACGCCATTTGAAGAATATTCTTCAAATATAAAAAATATGCCCTCATAAAACTATATGTTCAGGCTTTTATATATCCCTGTAGATAAATCCCTTGCCGGATACCTCGGATGTATCGGTTATCGTAAAAAAGGCCGAGGGGTCAAGCTGTTTTACTAAATGCTTAAGTTCTGAGAGTTGCTTTAGTGTAACTATACAATAAATGATCCTTCTTTCCTTTTTCGTATATGCACCTTCTCCATAAAGATATGTAACGCCCCTGTGCACCTTTTTCAATATAGCTTCCACTATTTCCTCATCTTTTTCGGATACGATAAACACAGATTTCTTTCTGTCGAATCCCTCCTGCACCCTGTCTATGACCGCCGCCGATATATACATAGAGATCAGCGTATACAATGCAGGTTTAATGCCATATAGCGAAGATGCTATGCAGATTATAAATATGTTTATCGAAAAAAGCACCGTTCCTATATTGATGGACCTTTTTCTCTTTACAATAACGGCTATAATATCCGTTCCTCCCATGGAACCTCTGTTTTTAAAAATAAGACCCGCCCCTATGCCGTTTATTACACCTCCAAATATAGCGGCAAGCATTATGTCGTCAACTCTCAAAAATTCAAGGAACCTCACATAATTAAGCACTATTAGAAAAATAGACAGGCCAAATGTGCCTACAAAGCTGTATATTATAAAATCCCTGTCAATTTTCCTTATACCCTCGATAAAAATCGGTATATTCATGGCAAAAACCAGCACGCCGGTTGATATTCCGGTCGTATAATGCACGATAATAGCTATGCCGCCCACTCCTCCGCTTAAAAGATGATGGGGAATAATATACTCATTTATAGCTATCGCGGCAATCAAGCTTCCTGTCAGAATATTCATGACCCTTGAGATTATCTTCATTTGAACTTTCATTTCTGACTTCCTTTCTCTTTTTTAAAAGTACGCATTTAATAATACCCTTTAATTTGAAATTGCGGATTAAAGTTAATAATAATCCATATATATTTTGCATATCATTCCCTAGGAATATTATACTTTATGTAATATTTAATCAGTTCGAATAATAGCATTATAATATTCAAAGATTATAATATATAAAAATGCGATTGGAGGTATTCCCTTGAAAAAATTATACACTATTTGCATTATATTTTTAATAACATTTACAATGAATTCGTGTGCGTTTACGCAAAAGAATCCCTCACTCGGGGATGCCACAATAGCAAAGTCCATCGACAAAAATACGTCAAGGCCTAAAGAAATTTCCAGCCATTTTGTGCAAAGCGATCCTGAAATATACTTTATAGTAAAAACAACCAATTTTCCAAAGGATACCAAGCTTAAAGCCGTATGGAAATATCTGGGTGACGGCACGGAAGTAGCAGCGGAGATAATATGCAGCGGAACAAACTATGAAGTATTCACAATGAAAAGAAGCGGGAACCAGTTCCCTTCCGGAAATTACGAAGTTACTGCAAGTGCGACTGTAAACGGCAAACAGCTCAGTGCAAAAGCTGATTTTGAAATAACAGCTGAGGTAAAACCCGTTCACATTCTAAATCCAGTTACTTCAAAGTCTGTAGATAGCCAGGATAAATTAAACCCTGTAAACATAACTTCTGAGTTTAAACAATCGGATAATATTATCTACTTCATTATACAATCAAAGGACCTTCCAAAAAATACGAAAGTAACATGCATATGGTATTATAAGGATACCGGCGATAATCTTTCACACATAATCACGACGGAAGGAACAAGGAATATCGCATTCACCCTTAAACCCGATGCCGGTCAGAAGCTTCTTGAAGGCAAATACGCCGTCACAGCATCTGTTACAATAAACAATCAGACGGAATCGGTATCAAAAGAATTTTCTGTTATAAACGAATAATTTAACCGGCCAAAATTCGGCCGGTTAAATTATTCTGCTACTTTGCATTTGACAGTTTTTCGATACCTATATGCAACCTTCTCAAAGACTCATCCCTGCCAAGTACATCTGCTATTTCAATAGCTCCGCCCGGTGTATACTGTTTACCTGAAAGAGCTGTCCTGACAGGCCACAGCACTACTCCATTCTTTACACCCAGTTTCTCGATAACACCGTATAAAGCAGCCCTTATGCTGTCTTCATTCCAGTCCTGTAAATTTTCAAGGGCTTCATAAGAATTTTTCAGGCTTATAAAGGAATTATCCAGATTTGTTTTCATCTTCTTATGAACATACATATTTACATCATAATCCGGCAACTTTTCAAAAAAATCGATATTCGAAGATATATCGCTGAATACTTCCGTCCTTGCATGAAGCAGCGCGCTTATTTTATTAAGATCGATTTTATCGTTTTTTATTACTTTTTTGTAATATGGAAGAGCCTTATTATGGAAATCATCCAGTGACATTTTCCTTATATATTCGCCGTTCATCCAGTTTAGCTTTTTAATATCAAACATCGCTGAAGATTTGCTCAGGCCTTCTATGCTGAATTCGTGCTCAAGCTCTTGTAAGGAAAATATTTCCTGGGACGTACCTGGATTCCAGCCAAGAAGAGCAATATAGTTTATTATAGCCTGAGTAAGATATCCTTTGTTGTAAAAATCCTCAAATGATGCATCCCCCTCACGTTTGGCGAGTTTTTTACCACCTTCCTTAATTATAAGGGGAAGATGAATATATACAGGGATTTCCCATCCGAAGGCATTATACAATAAATTGTACTTCGGCGTCGAAGACAGGTATTCCACACCTCTCATCACATGGGAAATTTTCATGAGATGATCGTCTATTACATTCGCAAAGTTGTATGTCGGGAACCCATCGGATTTCAGCAACACATTTTCATCAAGAGTATTATTATCGACGGTTATCTTCCCGAATACCGCATCTTCAAAGGATGTAGCCCCTATCTCGGGTATCCTCTGCCTTACGACATAAGGTTCGCCTCTCTTCACTCTCTCTTTAGCTTCATCAGGCGGTATGTACCTGCATGGATCATTATATTTGGCTCCCAAGTTCTGATTTTCCTTTATCTCCTCGACCTTCTCCTTTGTACAGAAACAGTAATATGCTCCGCCAATGTCGATTAATTTTTCAGCATACTCCTTGTATATGCTTTTTCTCTGGCTCTGGACATAAGGCCCATAAGGTCCTCCTATGTCAGGACCTTCGTCATGCTTCAGCCCTGCGAGTTTCAGCACATTATATATGACATCGACTGCGCCCTCCACATATCTTTCCTGATCGGTATCTTCAATCCTCAATATGAATTTCCCTCCATATTTCCTTGCCAAAAGGTAAGCATATAAACCCGTCCTCAAATTTCCGATATGCATATAACCTGTAGGACTTGGCGCAAATCTTGTTCTAACTTCTTTCAAACCTATTCCTCCCTTATAAAAAAACAATATACTTGCCATATCATGCATTATACATCTATTTAACTTTTTTTATTTTACATTTTATAGTGACCAATGTCAACAACAGCTGCCTTGGCGGGAGGAGGTGCACATTTTATAGGGGCTTAACTATTGGGGATCTTGTACTGCACACCCTTTATAACGGCATTTTTCACTTCCATGAGGTCTATATGCTCGGCTATTTTGCCCTTGCCCTTTTTCCAGATAATCTTTATTTTTGGGCGGAGTGGATATTCCCTGTTCACTTTTTCCACCACACCTATATCACCGTTGCACATCCTGACCAGAGTCCCTTCAGGATATGGAACGATTCTCTTTAAAAATGCATTCACATACTTCAGATCAAAATATCTGCCTACTCCGCCCATGATATATTCCACTGCTTCATTTGGCGGTATTGCCAGCCTGTATGGCCTATCGGAAGTCAATGCATCATATACATCTGCTAAAGAAACTATTTTCGAAAACTCATGTATTTTATTGCCTTTAAGATTATACGGATAGCCTGTACCGTTAATCCTTTCGTGATGCTGAAGTATTACAATCCTGGAAGTTGGATAGATTCCATCCTCATCTTGAATATAATTAAAGCCCCTTTCGGGATGTTTTTTTATCAGGCTGAATTCCGTTTCGGTAAGCCTTCCGTTTTTTAATAGTACCTCTTTTGGTATAAATATTTTGCCTATATCGTGAAGTATCGCACCTATTGTAAGTTTATACAGCCTGTTTTCAGTAAAGTTGAGCTCCATACCTATGATTATAGACAGCACTGCAACGTCAATACTGTGCTCATACGTATAATTGTCCATTGTTTTAATATCCACAAGATTGACGAGCACATTCTTTTTCGATAAAACTTCATTTAGAAGTTCCCGTGATATTTTATCTATATCTTCAATATATTTATATTTTGATTTCGAAGCCTTCCTGAAATCCAGCAAATTTCCCTCCCTGTACTTGCTATATTTCATTAAATTCTCATAGCTTTCCTTTATGGTTTTTATGGCTTTTTGCCTTATTTCAGGCTTTATAATATCTTCGAGTTCATTTTCACTATATTCATCTTTTATATATACAGAATATATCCCATTCATCTCAATCTTTTTTAAAATCGGATTGTCAAGTTTAGCGCCTTTTTTAAGAAGCGCTCTACCGCAACTATCCAGTATCGTCTTTCCAAGGTAAGAACCTTCTCTAACACAATTAACGGGAACCAAACGCAAAACTATCCCTACCCTTCAAAATGAGATAAAAAATCCCCTAATTGTTTTTATTTTCTACATAATTATCTAAAATCCTTCAAAATTTTATCTCTTTCTCCAGGTTAATTTTAAGTATATCGTGTCTATTCATCCTCATAAAAACAGCTTCCGCCGATAAACTCCCTGATAATTGAATTCGTCGGAACCTCTTTTTCATTGACGGTCAGGAAGTAACCCAAAAAACTCAGCAGCCTTTTTGCCTCGGAATATGCACTGCTGCTTCTCTTAATCTCTTTCAAAAGCGGTTCGGCATATTTTTTGAGCACCCCGAGTTCATAGATCAGAGCGGAATTAAACATCATGTCGGCTTCCTCCTGATATGGGAAAATGTTTATATCCTCTCCTCTTCTTACATCAGGAAAACCAAGTATGGTCGACTCTGCGTTCCTTCCCCTCGTTCTGTTATCCCTGATTATCCTTCTTAAAATTCTAAGATCGGTAGTCGGTATCCTGTTGTGGTTATCGATATTAAGCTGCGTGAGGGCGCTTACATATATTTTAAACTTGTTTTCAGGGGCTATATCGCATGTAAGGGCTTTATTAAGGCCGTGAATTCCCTCAACTATGAGTATTGTATCCTTGCCGAGTTTTAATTTGTCCCCCTTGTATTCCCTGCGTCCCTTTATAAAATTAAATACCGGAAGATCTATCTCTTCCCCATTCAGAAGCTTTTTAAAATGTTCATTGATCAGTTTTATATCCAGCGCGTCGATAGATTCGAAATCGGGCTGGCCGTTTTCTTTTCTCGGGGTTTTATCCCTGTCTAAAAAATAATTGTCAAGGGATATGGCTTTGGGCCTGAGACCGTTGACGCGAAGCTGAATAGACAATCTCTTGGAAAAAGTCGTCTTTCCCGAGGACGAAGGGCCGGAGATAAGAACGATTTTAATTTTATCTTTATTGTCGGTAATAGTATCGGCAATTTTTGCAATTTTTTTCTCATGCAGCGCTTCCGACACTCTTATCATATCACCCATTTCACCAGACGAAACCTTGTCGTTTAGGGCTCCTACATCAGCGACATCCAGTACCTTTGCCCATTGTTCAGCTTCCCTGTATACCAGAAAAAGCTTCTTTTGATCCTGATATTCGGGAATTGAGTTTTGAGTATATATATCGGGATAACGGAGTATAAAACCTGGTTCATAATATTCCAGCTCAAAATATTTAAGGTATCCGGCGGATGGGACCATGCTTCCGTAAAAATAATCGTATACCCACCCGCACTTATATACGTCTATAGTATCGCTTTTCAAATATTTAAGCAGCCTTAACTTGTCGTTTTGCCCGTATCTCCTGAAGAACTCCGCCGCTTCCTTTAAACTTATCGTTAGCTTTTCAAATGGAGCATCGTCATTTATTATCTTCTGCATCCTCTCACGTATCTGCGCTATATCATCCTTATTAAGCTTTTTATCTTTGTATATTTCTCCATAAAGTCCCTTATTCAACGAATGTTCAACGGATATGGTACAGCCCGGGAATACCTCCATAGCAGCCCTTATAAGCACAAAGGACAAACCTCTTGCGTAAATCCTTCTTGCCTCGTGTGATGACAATGTCAAAAACTCAACCTTTGAATCCCTGCTTAATGTATCGTTCAGCTCTTTCAAACCATTGTCAACTTTTGCGATAATTATATTTTTTTTATTCTCTTTATATAAACTCTTGATTAAGTCCAGCAGACTTATACCTTTATCGCATTCTATCCTTTGGCCGTTTTTTAGTTCAACATGTATTTTCCCCATTAAACATCCACCTTCTAAGCTATAATTATCAACATGATTCTATTATAAAATATACATCTGCAAAGCAACCTTTTTTTACTTTTTTATATATAACCTTCGATTCATAATATGAGCTTATGCTATTTTGAGCACTCATTCTGAGCACTCATTCGAAGATATATAACCTATTATATGACTACGGCATTAAATTTATAAACATCTAACCCGTAATATAAAATATGCACTGCAAGGCTAAACCGATTTTTTTAAACCCCTTATATATTTTATATCCTTTCGACATATGCTGGATGCCCAGACAAAACCCGCTTTTTCATATACAGGTATGAGCGTCTCCAAAAGCTTTATTTTTACGACCGGGTCATCTGTAAGTATCATTACATTATTCAATTCCCTTATACAATGTATGTAATCACCTGATTTCAAGAATTCATCAGCAAGCATAAACCTTGCATCAGGATCGTATGGTTCCCCTTTCATTATAAAATTCATATAAATGGACTTTGCACATTCATGGGGCAGTTCATCTTTATTTTTCGTAAGAATTTCAAATACTTCATCCAGTAAATTACGCGGAACGCCGACATCGTCCTCCTCCCAGTAACTATAGCCTGACGCTGCGATAGGTACTGTTGCACATTTATAAAGGAGCTCCAGACCCTCTTTTTTGTTTTCATCAAGCAAGTATTTGCCCAGGATATAATAATGAGCGGCGTAATCAGGGGAAAAATTGATCGCCCTGTTTAGATACTTTTCCGCTTCTTTTGTGTGAGTATACAGCAGCTTTTTCCCAAGCATGCATAAAAGCTGTACGGCAAATGGATCCCTCTTTAATATAAGAGAATCCAAAGCATCTTCATCTTTTGCTTTCTCTATGAGGTCCAAATCAAAATCAAACAATGACGATACGCTGCCTATCTTGTCTATGCACTCCTCATATTCTTCTCTCGTTCCCTCCGCCATATACTCATCGGGGTATAAAAGAGCCTTATATTCCTGTATAAGGCAATTGTATATAAAATTATCGAATGTCGAGTTCAATATGACATAATTACAAGTTTCAGACAGCCAGAGCACTATATAATATTCTTCAGGATTTTCTCCATATTTTAAAAAGCAGAAGCAATCCCCATTCCCCAATCCTCCGAATGGGAACAGCCCGACTTCCATTTCGCCTCCGGACCTTAAATTATTGTTTATAAAATCTTCAGCCGAAAAGAACTCGCAGTTGCCTATCATATAACTATCGCCCAACTCAGTAATAAGAAGTTTATATGAATCAGGAAGATAGAAATTATACTTTCTTTCAAATTTTTCAAACCTCAGTTTCAAGATGCACATCTCCTTTTGTAAAAACACTTATGCATAGCAGTTATTAATACTATTCTATCATAATATCAGCCATGTTCTAAGCATAATTAAAATATTACCGGGTACATACAGATTATTTGAAGAATATTATGGAAAGAGCAATATGAGTTTATGTTATTTTGAATACTAAAAAGGGAAAATGGTTATATTAAATTTGCAAAACTTTGAAAGCGGGTGAAGCAATGCTTATTGTAATCGTAAGGTCAATTATATTATACATAGTCGTGCTCATAGTAATGAGGATAATGGGCAAAAGGCAGATCGGCCAGCTGCAGCCTTTTGAACTCGTGATAACCATAATTATATCCGAGCTTGCCGCGGTACCTATGCAAAATACCGGAATCCCTTTGCTCTATGGCATTATACCTATTGTAATATTGATGATTGCCCATATAATACTCTCCTTTGCCTCGCTGAAGAGCCTTAAAGCAAGAGCCGTCATATGCGGAAAACCAAGCATATTAATAGACCACGGCATCGTAAGAACCGATGAACTTGCAAAGCTGTATTTTAATATAGATGATCTTTTGGAACAGCTCAGGGTAAAGGGTTACCCAGATATACAGGATGTTGAATTCGCAATACTTGAAACAAAAGGGCAGCTGAGCGTTATACCAAAATCAATGAAAAGGCCTGTGACACCAAAGGATATGAATTTGGACATCGAGCAGGAAAGGCTTCCTATAACATTGATAATAGATGGCAAAGTGGTACGGGAAAACTTAAAAATTGCCAAACTGAATGAAAATGACATCAGGAAAAATTTAAACAACAGCGATATATCCGATTTTAAGCAAGTGCTTTTTGCAGGTCTGGATTCATCCGGAAAGTTCTTCTTTCAGAAAAAATAAAGGGAGGGAAAATCATGAAAAAATTTATAATGTCAATGGTCATCCTTGTAATAATATTGACTTTTAGTGTTGCTATAATAATATATTTTAAAAATACATCCAACCAGCTCTCCTCATCCGTACAAAAAACGATGAAATTCGTATCTGAAGGCAAATGGAACGAGGCTGAAACAAGCATCGACGACCTGGAAGGCAAATGGGACAAAACAGAAAAAATATGGGCAACCCTAACAGATCATATAGAAATGGATAACATAGAATTGTCCATGAAAAAATCAAAGCAGTATATAAATACAAAGGATGTACCCCTTGCCCATGCGGAACTAAACAGTTTAAGGTTTATGGTGGAGCATATTTACGGCAAAGAGATATTTAATTTAAAGAATATTTTATAGCCATCATTTCAAGATCTTTTTAACGAAATCCCTTACTTTATTTTTAAGTCCCAGACCCTCGGATATATCCTTGCTTAACATACCCGTGCCGCTTACGAATTTACCGCCCCTTTTAGTTAATACACTTGATATGCTTTTTAAAGCCGCATTTCCACTTCCAAATGAAGTGATTACAAATGCAGCCGTCTTTTTACCCTTTACGCCGTTTATATCGACCAGATAACTGTTGACTGCAGGAGGAGCCTGCACGCCAAAAACCGGGCTTACTATGATTATGATGTCGTACCCGCTTACATCCAGATCGGCATTGAGAATGGGGACTTCTCTTTTAAATGTCGCCATTATTATTTTTTTTATTGTGCCTTCTTCCTTCAACGGCTGAATTGTTTCATATTTGACCTGTGCTCTATTTCTATTTTTAAGCATCAAGCCTCCAATAAGTTTTGCAACATCTTTTGTTTGGTTGTTTCCAGAATAATAAACAATTATCGCTTTCAATTTAACTATGTTTCCTCCAAATATATGTAGAATACTTATATTTATTTTAAACTTAAATCCATAAACTTACAAATGTAAAATATTCCAAAGTCAAATATCGATTAAATTTAATATATGCACCCGTTACTTCAATTGCTATGAAAATGCATGTCATAAATGTCATACGGATTGGAATTGCAGATACCCATTACTTCGATTCTTAAATTGAGCTTATGTTATTTTGAATGTTCATTCGTCGCTCAAAATAACATAAGCCTATTTATGCCTGATTTCAAATTGCGAATTGAAGTACCCATTAATAGACTATTGACTATTGTTAAGAATTGGTTAATAATAAAATTGATAGCCGATAGTCCCGGTGGGACTATTGATGTCCAGCAATGTTTTGCAAAATTTATTTATAAGGAGAGGATACAATGCCACTTGTAACTTCAAAAGAAATGTTTAAAAAAGCTTACGAAGGAAAATACGCAATCGGAGCTTTTAATGTTAACAACATGGAAATCGTACAGGGAATAATTAGTGCTGCAAAAGAGGAAAACGCACCGGTAATACTTCAGGCTTCTGCCGGAGCGAGAAAATATGCAGGCCCCATATACTTAAAGAAACTTGTTGAAGCAGCAGTTGAAGAATCGGGTCTTCCTGTAGTTCTGCACTTAGACCATGGTGATAGTTTCGAGCTTTGCAAATCCTGTGTAGATGGTGGATTTACTTCCGTCATGTTTGACGGATCAAAGCTTCCATTTGAGGAAAACATCAGGATTACAAAACAGGTTGTTGAATATGCACACGCCAAAGGTGTCGTCGTCGAAGCCGAGCTCGGAAAGCTTGCAGGAATAGAAGATGCAGTCAATGTCAAGGCGGAAGATGCTATTTTTACAGACCCGAATCAGGCTGCAGAATTTGTACAGAGAACCGGAATCGATTCCCTTGCAATAGCTATCGGAACAAGTCACGGAGCATATAAATTCAAAGGCGAACCAAGGCTCGATTTTGCAAGATTGGAAAAGGTTCAAAAGTTGCTGCCTAACTTCCCAATAGTACTTCACGGTGCATCATCGGTACCGCAGGAATTTGTTGAACGCTGCAATAAATACGGCGGAAATCTCCCCGGAGCAAAGGGCGTTCCTGAAGAGATGCTCAGGAAAGCCGCATCGATGGCTGTATGCAAGATAAACATAGATACTGATTTAAGATTGGCAATGACATCTACTGTAAGGAAACATTTTGTTGAACATCCTGAGGATTTTGACCCGAGAAAATACTTGGGAGAAGCAAGAGAAGCCATTAAGCAGATTGTAAAGCACAAGATAAGGGACGTACTTGGCTGCAACAATAAAGCATAAAATACGGCAGATTAATAGATAAAACTCGATAACAGGCGGGCTTCCAGAAATGCGGTGAAGTCCGCCTGTTATTTTTATGAGCCTTAAAAAGGATTATCCGATTTTATGAAGAATATACAAATTATAAGTTTACCATACAATCTTAAGGAAAGCCGGCGAAAATATGGCGATTTCGAAGATAACGGCACAGGGAAAAATAAATACAGACAATATCTCAAATAAAAAAGTAAGCTCCGGTTTTAAAGAGCAGTTCAGCAACGCGTTTAAAAAAGAAACCGACAAGCAGCTTGAAAAGCTGCTTCATAGTATAAAAAAGAGCGGAAGGGAGATAATCGAGTCTCAGAGCATAACATCCGTGCATAAATATAAAGAAGAAATAAAAGAATATCTTTCCTTCGTGCTAAAAGATGCATACCGGGTGGCAAAGCTTCGCAGCATGTATAATGGAAACTCTTCTACAATTGTTCAAATAATCAATAAGGAGCTTGACAAGCTTACCCAAACGGTACTTTCAGAAGAAAAAGGTACTCTCGCCGTCGCAAATATGATAGAACATATAGAAGGCCTGCTTGTAGATATTTACAAGTAAGCCTTGTTGATATGGCACATCAAAATTATTCGAATAATATCATGGAAAGGCTTTAGAGCCTGCTGATGCAGCTTATATGTCCTTCATTGTAAGGGAAATCCTCTTTCTTTCGGCATCTACTTCCAAAACTTTAACCTTTACAATATCTCCAACCTTTACGACATCCAGCGGGTGCTTTACAAATCTGTCTGCAAGCTGAGAAATATGTACGAGCCCATCCTGGTGAACGCCTATGTCCACAAAAGCTCCAAAATCCGCGACATTCCTCACTGTCCCATTTAAAATCATTCCGGGTTTAAGATCGGATAGCTCAATCACTCCTGTCATAAATATAGGTTTTGGCAAGCCTTCTCTCGGGTCCCTCCCCGGCTTTTTAATCTCCTCTATGATATCCTTGAGCGTGGGAACACCTGTATTTATTTCACCGGCAAGCTTGTCAATACCTATCAAGCCTACGTATGAGTCTATCATCTGCAAATTTCTATTCCTGACATCATCCTTTGTAAAACCCAATCTCAATAAAAACTTTTCGGCGGCGCCATACGATTCAGGATGTACGGCCGTATTGTCAAAAACATTTTTGCTTTCCGGAACTCTTAAGAAGCCCGAGCATTGTGTAAATACTTTTTCTCCAAGCCTCTTTACGTTTATTATTTCTTCCCTGCTTTTAAATTTGCCGTTTTGCTCCCTGTATTCCACTATATTCCTGGCGATAACGCTGTTTATACCGGATACATATTGAAGAAGCGACGCCGATGCGGTATTGAGGTCTACTCCGACATTGTTGACTGCATCTTCCACAACTCCCCTCAGGGAATCATCCAGCCTTTTGGGAGCAACATCATGCTGGTACTGCCCTACGCCGATGGATTTAGGATCTATCTTTACAAGCTCGGAAAGAGGATCCTGAAGCCTCCTCGCTATGGATATCGCACCTCTTAATGATACGTTGACATCGGGATATTCCTTTGATGCAAGCTCCGACGCCGAATAAACCGACGCCCCTGCTTCGCTTACTATGCAATAGCATACCTTTTTCCCCAATTCGGATATCAGAGCGGATATCATCTGTTCTGATTCCCTTGAAGCAGTCCCGTTTCCAAGAGATATTATGTCCACATTATATTTTTCAATAAGTTCCCTAAGCTTCTTTTTAGCTCCCTCGACATCATTCTGAGGAGCAGTCGAATACACCGTCGCAGTGTCTAAAAGTTTACCCGTATCATCCACCACGGCCACCTTGCATCCGGTCCTGAATCCAGGGTCAAAACCCATCACCACTTTCCCTTTTATAGGCGGCTGCATCAGCAGGCTGTGAAGGTTGGCAGCAAAAATTTTTATGGCCTGTTCTTCACCCTTGTCTGTCAGTTCCGCTCTTATTTCCCTTTCTATGGAAGGTGCAATAAGCCTTTTATAGGCATCATCGCAGGCAAGTTTTACATATTTTGTGGTTAACGATTCCGTCTTGCTTAAAATCTGTCCATAAAGCTTTTGCATTATCGCATCTACCGGAGCATCTATTTTGACTGATAAAAATTTTTCTTTTTCACCCCTGTTTATCGCAAGAATTCTATGGGGAGCAATCCTTTTTACCGGCTCATCAAATTTATAATACATTTCATACGGAGATTTTTCGTTTGTCTTCAATCCCTTCGATACTAACGTGCCGTCCCTGTATGTAATGTCCCTTATATATTTTCTGTATTCCGCATTATCGGATATCATTTCAGCTATTATGTCTTCCGCGCCCTGCAGGGCTTCATCCATCGTATGTATGCCTTTCTCTTCGCTGATATATGGCGATGCAATATCTTCTATTCCGCCTTCAAATACATTTTGAAGCAGAAGAATATTCGCCAGCGGTTCCAATCCTTTTTCTTTGGCAATAGTTGCCCTCGTCCTTTTTTTCGCCTTATAAGGCCTGTATAAATCCTCGACTTCTGTAAGTATTTCAGCTGATTCAATCTTCTTTTTCAGGTCATCCGTAAGCTTCCCCTGCTCATCTACAAGCCTGATTACTTCCTGCTTTCTGCTTTCCAAATTTCTGAGGTATGAAAGCCTTTCTCCAAGCTTCCTCAAAACGATGTCGTCGAGTCCGCCTGTTCTTTCCTTCCTGTACCTTGCGATAAACGGTATCGTATTTCCCTCGTCTATCAGCGCAACAGTATTCTGAACCTGTTTTTCATTTATATTAAGCTCTTTTGCAAGCTGCTTAATGATGCTTTCCATTGGATTTTCCCCCCGTAGTACTTTTTGTATTTTCATCTTCGAGCAATATTATGCAATGCCCCTGGGTGCAATAGACGCCTGCCTGCTTGAACTGCGTAAACTTAAGCTCAGGCAATCCCAATTCGACATTCGGTATGTTTACGATCCCGATGTCGCTTTTGCATACGGGGCATCTGGCATATTTGCCGCTGAATTCCTTGTCGATGACTTCCACAAGCTCATCTATATTTTTCACATATCTTATCATATATTCACCTGCTCATGCGCCATTCTTCATATAATTTTGGTACACTCATTTGTAAAAAGATGTATATTTTATATTAGAAGACATTATTTAAAAATAACATATTTTATTACTGCCGGTATTTCACGCAAAAATCCGAAAATCTCCCG
This sequence comes from Clostridiales bacterium, assembly GCA_030016385.1. Classification (NCBI taxonomy): domain Bacteria; kingdom Bacillati; phylum Bacillota; class Clostridia; order Eubacteriales; species Clostridiales bacterium. The sequence goes on from JASEJN010000009.1 coordinate 37,656, forward strand.
GCCGTAATAATCGCGGACAAATACGCCGGAATAACTTGCTCTTATTTTTTTGTCTGCAGCCATAATGGACGCCCTTTTAAGATGGTATTTATTGGATACGATAACGGCGGTTTTTAAATTGTATTCATCCATTTTTTGCTTTGAAAATTTTATATTCTGGACTGTGGAAATCGAATCGTCTTCAATTATTATTTTTGATTCATCTATCCCCCTGCTCAAAAGATACCTTTTCATGGCTTCAGCTTCCGTTATAAGCTCGCCATTGCCTCTGCCGCCCGAAACGATTATATATTGTCCAAATCCCTGACTGTACAAACGTACCCCCTCGTCAAGCCTTGCATTTAAAAATGGGCTTGGCAGCGTACCGTAAACCCTGCACCCGAGTATGATTATGCAATCGGATCTGACTGCCCTGGCCTTAACTCCGAAGCTGTATATTTTTATACCTGTAAATATGGCTACAGCTACAAAAAAAGACAATATATATAACAGGGCACATATAATTTTTTTCATAAATAACCCACCTTAAAGGAGGGGTGTATATTTCTAAAATAATTTATATGCACCCCTCCAGCAGACTTTAAAATAATTATACCTTAAAAAGGCTATTTATAAAACTTTTTTATCGCATTACAAACAAAATCCACTTCATCCTCCGTTATTTCAGGATAAATTGGCAGAGCAATTATCTCCTTTGATACCCTTTCCGCAACAGGAAAATCCCCTTCCCTATATCCCAAGTAGCTGAAACATTTTTGCATATGAAGGGGCATAGGGTAATATATGCTATAACCTATCTCATTTGACTTAAGGTAGGATGCAAGCTCATCCCTTTTTTGTGCCAGTATATTATAAACATAATAGACAGCCCGCTGCTCGCCTTTGACCCTTGGTATCTTTACATACGGGCAGTCCGACAATCTTTCAGTATACCATTTTGAAACCGTATTCCTCTTTTTTATGGCTTCATCTATATATTTTATCTTTACAAGCAATATGGCAGCCTGAAGCGTATCCAGCCTTGAATTATATCCTATATGGTCATAATGATATTTTTTGCTTGCCCCATGGACTCTATAGCTTCTTGCAAGATTTGCCAGCTCTTCATCATTTGTAACTATCATCCCGCCATCGCCATAGCATCCTAACGTCTTGGTCGGGAAAAACGAAAATATGCCAAAGTCGCCGATCGTCCCCGAATGCCTGTATTCGCCGTTTTTACCTTTCCACTTCATTCCAAAGGCTTCGGCGGCATCCTCAAGTACCCGCAGATTATATTTTTGTGCTATGGCTGAGATCTTATCCATATCCGCCATCTGGCAAAAAAGATGTATCGGAATTATTCCTGCAGTATTTTTATTCACTTTTTCCTCGATTTTATTAGCATCTATATCGAATGTATCCTCATCGATGTCTACAAATACAGGTTTGCCTCCGTTTCTTGCAACGCAAGAGCTGGATGCGAGGAACGTAAATGGAGAAGTTATAACCTCCTTACCGTCCTTGAAATCCAGTATATCCGAGGCAATTACAAGAGCATCGCTGCCCGAGGCTACACCTACTGCATATTTTGCTCCTGTATACCTGCAGACGGCGGACTCAAATTCGGATACTTCCTTCCCGAGTATAAACGCCCCGCTATTTATTACGCTGTGCATCGCATCGTCAAATTCCTGTTTTTTCTCATTATACTCCCTTGTAGGAGTGAAAAATTTTACCTTCAAATCCACACCATCCTTTCAGAGTTATTTCAAAAGCTTTTCGGCGCACTTTATAAGCTCCGTAACGACATATTCCGCATTTTCAAGGGATAGAGTCGAATAAAGCGGAAGCGTTATTTCATTTTCATACTGCTTGAAGGCATTCGGATAATCATCTATGGAATATCCCATGCCTTTATAGAATGTGAACATGGGAAGCGGTACAAAATGAACATTTGTAGCAATCCCCATATCTGCAAGCATTTGAATAAGTTTATTCCTTTTATCTTCGTTAAATCCCCTTATTCTCAAAGGATACAGATGGTAGCTTGTAACCGTGCCCCTGTCATCTTTTTCAAACGGCAGTATTGCCCAATCCTTATCTGACAAATGCTCCGAGTACAATTTGAATATCTGCTCCCTCTTTTTGAGCATGGATCCATATCTTTCAAGCTGGGCGATACCTATCGCCGCCATTATATCGGTCATATTGCATTTATATCCGTCGGTAACAATATCATACCTCCATGCGCCGGCCTTCATTTTCGAAAATGCGTCTTTCGTCTGCCCATGAAGCGAATTCAATTTGAATTCCCTTCGCAAATCATTAAAACCTCTGAAATTATTATTGTTGTATGTTATGGCTCCGCCTTCGGCAGTAGTCAGGTTCTTAATGGCATGGAACGAAAACACGTGGAAGTCAAACTGACCTCCCACTCTCTTTCCCTTGTATTTCGCCCCGAATGAATGAGCTGAATCAGACATAAGTATTATATCTTCCCTGCCCTTTGCCTTAATAACTTCCCTGACGGAATCATAATCGACGGGAACCCCTGCAAAATCCACTGTCGTAATAACCTTGGTCTTGGGAGAAATTGCATCGTATAGTTTTTGCTCATCGATAAGAAAGCTGCCTTTTTTTACATCCACAAATACGAGCTTCGCCCCTCTGTGAGTTGCCGAACTTGCCGTCGCAGTATACGTATAGGCAGGAGTTATTACCTCATCTCCCTCCTTAACGCCCATTATCCTTAAAACAAGTTCAAGGCCCGCCGTACAGCTCGAAACGGTAACAGCTTCATTCACACCGCAGTACTGCTTGATTTTCTCCTCAAACTCGGCATTTTTGGGACCCGTTGTAATCCAGCCCGACTTTAAAACTTCCACGACAGCATTTATTTCCTTCTCCGTTATATCCGGAGGTGAAAACGGTATATTATTTGGTTTCATATTGAACCACCTTTCGTCTGATTAATATATTTTCTTGCATGGAAGAACCCTGTATCCTTTGTTATATGGATTCCTCCTGTTCTTTTTATTTCATTTGCTAAAAAATCATATAGATTTTTCAGTTTCTCTCCTGTAAGTATCCGCCTTATTCTTCCCGATATAGAAAAAATATAGTCGATGATCGGTCCCGGTTCGCCTACGATAAGGCTGTCTTCATATCTTTTCAGCTCTGCATCCTTAAAAAACTTATTTATCATTTCCATGCCGTTTTCCAGCTGGAACCTTTCGGTATGTTCGAAACTTTTGAGAACTTTTATATCAGGTACGAGCGTTTCCGCTATGTCCTTCATTTCTTTCATATGGTTTTTCCCCACCGTCGACGCAAAAAAATTCCCTTCATTTTTGAGAACCCTGTAAATCTCCGATAAGGCCCTGTCGATATCATGCACATGATACAGCATGTGGTTTGCTATTACAACATCGAAACTCTCATCGGCATATGGTATCGACTGTGCATCCACCACATTGAAATTGAAGTCCGGCGAGTTTCCCTTCAGTGCTTTTTGCGCATCCTTCAGCATGCCGCGGGAAAAATCGGTAAGTGTTATATCCCATCCTTCCGGTATCCTGTCGATGTTTTTAACCCATAAACTTGCATCGCCGCATCCGAGTTCGAGTATGCGTGCATCTTCCGGTATATCCATCTGTTCGAAAAACCATCTCATCCAGCCGTATTTATTGGTGCTGTACAGCTCGTGGATCCTTATCCTCGCCCTCAGGTTCGAAGCATTCTGGTACTGCTCCATCCAGTTTTTATCGCTGTTTATCACGTTTATAATGTTTATGAACTTTTCCCAGTTTAAAATGTTATCTTTATCCAACATGTTCAATGTCTCATCGATAGCACTTTTAACCATATGCATATGGTATATTTTCTTATCTATTATATCCCTTTGTATCTCAAGAGACTTTTTAAAATCGTTATCGTTCAAATCATACTTGAGGACATTTGAAATATCATCTAAAGACAAACCGATAAACTTGAGAGTCAATATCTTCTGGAGCCTTGCAAAATCCTGTATGTTATATAATCTCCGGTTTGAACCGCTGCGATAGCTGGGCTTTAAGAGCCCGATCTTATCATAAAACCTTATGGTCCTCTGGGTTACGCCCGATTTTTTTGCAAATTGCCCTATCGTAAACATCGTGCCATTTTTTTCTTCCAAACCGACCACCCCTACATATTGTATTTTAACACTTAACGTTACGTCAAATGCAATATTTTTTTGAAACTTCAATTACCAAAAGTATATATAGATATCAAAATAGGGTATACATTTTTATATTTGAAAATATTATGGAAAAAGCATCACAGCTAACAGCAGCAATAATATTCCTCAAATAATTTATATATACCCCTCAAAAATAATGGCCGTATTCCTATTAATTTTCTATTATATCAAGTTTTCCAAAAGCAACGTCTGCCTTGATAGTAATGTATGGTTCGTTCTCCTTGTACGCTTTTGTTTTATAAACATACTCTCCAAAGCTTAAATTAGTACCATCCGGAAAATGTATACCTGAAAAAGCGACACTTGCTTTTATAACGATCGGCGTGTCGGCACTGATCTTCATTGTACTGCTTCCAAATACGGTGTTATATTCAATCGTTTTATAATCATCAAATTTTACATCGCGAAGATCAATCGTACTGTTACTGAATATGGTATTGTATTCCTTTTGGACATTTGAGCTTTTTATGTCGGTGTTGCCAAAAATAACATTACTCTTGCCGCCTACGCTGAAACCCCCGACTATTAAAGATAATCCCCAGTAAACCAGCACGAAGCCGAATGCAATCCTCATAATAGGTATGTTTATATGCATGGTATGTCTTATAATAAATGCAATCCCTACGACTATGAACAGCAATCCCCAGAAATAAGTATCAAATGGTCTCATCAATTCACCTCCCTCGGATATGACTTTTTATTGGATGTTACTTTAATTTATTCTATATATTTATTATTTCTCCTGCATGTAAAAAAAATCCCGTGATTATTATTAATCCGGGATTTCCATATTTATATTTTACTATTCTTCACTCTATATTCTTTTCTTCATTCGATGTAGTCTGCCATTTTAAATAAGCATTTATAAACTCATCTATTTGCCCGTCCATAACAGCATTTACATTCCCTGTTTCATAGCCGGTCCTGTGATCCTTTACAAGTGAATAAGGCTGGAATATATACGACCGTATCTGACTTCCCCAACCTATCTCCTTTAATTCACCCGCAAGGTCTTCTATTTTTTCCTTATGCTCCTGCTCCTTAAGCTGTATAAGCTTTGATTTCAGCATCTTCATGGCCGTTTCCCTGTTTGCATGCTGGCTCCTCTCATTCTGGCATGTGACAACAATCCCTGTAGGCAAATGCGTTATCCTTATGGCAGATTCAGTCTTATTCACATACTGGCCTCCTGCGCCGCTGGACCTGTATGTGTCCACCCGCAAATCTTCAGGCCGTATTTCAACATCCTGCTCAGGTCTGAGCTCCGGAAGCACTTCACACGATGCAAAAGACGTATGCCTTTTGCCTGCCGCATCAAAAGGCGACAACCTTACCAGCCTGTGGACTCCCTTTTCGGATTTAAGATATCCATAGGCATTTTCCCCTTTTACCATAAGGGTTACGCTTTTAATACCTGCTTCCTCGCCTTCCAGATAGTCAAGAGTTTCCACCTTGAAGCCCTTTTTCTCAGCCCATCTTGTATACATCCTCAAAAGCATGGATACCCAATCCTGCGCTTCGGTACCACCTGCACCGGCATGAAGGGTGAGTATCGCATTGTTTTTGTCATAATCGCCTGAAAGCAGAGTCTCTATCCTGAAATTCTCCAAATCGTCGATAAGGCTTTTATACTCCATATCTATTTCCGAAAGCAAGCTCTTGTCATCTTCACTTTCGCATATCTCCATCAATACTTTGAAGTCTTCAAATCTGCTTTCAAGGGACTTCATCCTCTCCAGCTTTGTTTTAAGTGATTTTGAAACCTGAAGTATGTTTTGAGCCCTTTCGATATCATTCCAGAAATCCGGCTCCGCCATTTTAAATTCATAGTCCTTTATCTGATCTTCAATTTTGGGGACGTCAAAGAGAAGCCCTCAATTCTTTTAGTGTATTTTCAATCGTTCCTGTTTCCATTTCATATTTTTCAAGTTCTACCACTGTCATCATCCTTTCAATCACACGACTTTTTACACTTTATTCGCCGCTATGCATTTCTTCCGCAGCAATATTTATATTTCTTGCCGCTACCGCATGGGCACGGGTCATTTCTCCCTATCTTCTTTGGTTTCACAATAGGTTTCCTTTTCTCAGTTTCACCATGGTTTGCCTCGATAGGCTCTGCAACCCTCTCACGTTCAGGAGCCCTTTCTATCCTCACATGGAACAATGTCTTAACGGTTTCCTCTTTTATATTATATATCATTTCGTCAAACATAGAGCTGGCCTCGAACTGATATTCCTGGACAGGGTCCCTCTGTCTGTAAGCACGAAGCCCTATTCCCTGTTTCAGCTGATCCATCGCATCTATATGATCCATCCATTTTGTATCTACGGAACGGAGGAGAACGACCCTTTCGATCTCTCTCATCTTCTCGCTTGTAAACTCCTCTTCTTTTTCATTATACAAACGAGCAGCAATTTCATACAGTTTGCTCTTTATGTCCTCTTTTGAAATACCCTTTAACTCTTCTTCGGACAAACTATCCTTCGGAAGAAAAATATCGTTGCAATACCTTAAAATTCCCTTGATGTCATAATCGTTATAGTCCTTGCCTCCTCCTGTATGAGCATCTACTATTGCAGATATGACATCCTGCATCATAAGGAGCATCTGCTCTTTAAGATCGGCACCCTCAAGCACCTGGCTCCTCTGGGCGTATATGACCTCCCTTTGCTGGTTCATTACATTGTCATATTGCAGAAGGCTTTTACGCGTATCCAGGTTATTGCCCTCAACCTTCTTTTGAGCATTTTCTATAGCACCTGAAAGCATCTTGTTTTCAATGGGCTGATCCTCTTCAAGGCCCAGCCTGTCGACTACGGCTTTTATTTTATCCGAGCCGAAGAGCCTCATCAAATCGTCTTCAAGGGATATATAAAATCTCGACTCACCCGGATCTCCCTGACGTCCGGAACGCCCACGCAGCTGATTGTCAATACGCCTTGCCTCATGCCTCTCGGTCCCTATTATCTTTAATCCTCCGAGTTCAACCACGCCTTCTCCGAGTTTGATATCTGTTCCACGGCCTGCCATGTTTGTAGCAATCGTGACCATGCCCTTTTCACCTGCATGGGAAATAATCTCAGCTTCTTTTTCATGATACTTGGCATTTAAAACCTGGTGAGGTATCCCCTTGTGCTTCAGCATGTCCGATAGAAGCTCCGATTTTTCTATGCTTATTGTTCCGACAAGCACAGGCTGCCCTTTTTCATGGGTCTTTACAATATCGTCGACTATCGCCTTGAACTTGCCCTTCTCTGTCTTGTAAACCATATCCGGATAATCTTTTCTTATCATAGGTTTATTCGTCGGGACCACAATAACATCGAGGCCATATATGGTCCTGAATTCTTCCTCTTCCGTTAAAGCCGTACCTGTCATGCCTGAAAGTTTCTTATACATTCTGAAATAATTCTGGAATGTAATCGTCGCAAGCGTTTTTGATTCTCTTTCAACCCTTACATGCTCTTTTGCCTCAATTGCCTGATGAAGCCCATCGCTATATCTTCTTCCGAACATCAGCCTTCCTGTAAACTCGTCGACTATTATTACCTCTCCGTTTTTTACAACGTAGTCGATATCGCGCTTCATGAGATTGTGGGCTTTCAGCGCCTGTATAACATTGTGCTGTATCTCCATATTTTCAGCATCGGCATAATTCTCCAGATTGAAAAACCTTTCAGCCTTCTTTACACCGCTGTCTGTAAGGGAAACGGCATTTGACTTCTCATCTATCTCAAAATCGTCTTTATTCTTAAGAGTCATTACAAATGAATCTGCCAATTTGTAAAGCTCCGTCGATTTTTCACCAACGCCTGAAATAATAAGAGGGGTCCTGGCTTCATCGATGAGTATGGAGTCAACTTCATCAACTATTGCAAAGTTTAATTCTCTCTGAACCATTTCCTTCTTAAAAATTACCATGTTATCCCTTAAATAGTCAAACCCGAATTCGTTGTTCGTACCATATGTTATATCCGAATCGTATGCCTTTTTTCTATCCTCCGGAGTCATATCGTGCACGATGCATCCAACCGTAAGCCCCAAAAATTTATAAATCTGCCCCATCCATTCGCTATCACGCTTTGCAAGGTAGTCGTTTACGGTTACTATATGGACGCCTTTGCCTTCAAGAGCATTCAAATATGCTGGAAGCGTGGCGGCAAGCGTTTTGCCTTCACCTGTTTTCATTTCGGCAATACGGCCCTGGTGAAGCACTATGCCCCCCAACAGCTGAACACGGAAATGAGTTTGGCCGAGAGTCCTCGTGGCAGCTTCCCTCACGACAGCAAAAGACTCAGGAAGAATGTCATCAAGAGTTTCCCCATTGTCCAGCCTTTGCCTGAATGTATCCGTCATTCCCCTCAATTCCTCATCGCTCATTCCAGCAAAATGATCCTTTAAATCATCTATTCTATTTACAATAGGAATAATTCTCTTTATTTCCTTCTGGCTGTAATTTCCAAATATCTTCTCAAGTATATTAGCCATTTTATCACCTCTTATTTATTGGTAAACCAAAAAATGCAGACATTAATTCTATCTTATCACTAATAAATTATAACATTGATATTTTTTTTTATCAATGCAACCCCTGTAGAAATCCTGTATATCAATATTATTTGAAAATATTATTCCTGATATTTAAAAAGCCCAACTCTCGTTGGGCTGCTTCCTTTAAAATTCCGGCTCTATAAGTCCGTATCTGCCGTCTTTTCTTTTATAGACCACATTTACCTCTTCAGTTTCAGCATTTAAAAATACGAAGAAGCTATGGCCTAAAAGATCCATCTGCAGAATTGCCTCATCTACAGGCATAGGCTTTATTGCAAATTTTTTAGTCTTTACAACTTCCGAAGCGTAATCCTCTTCTTTTTCCGTATCATGTTCATCAGTTATTTTAAATGAATTCGCTCTGAGTTTCCTTTCAAGTCTCTTTTTATGTTTGGTTATCTGTCTGTCGAGTTTATCAACGACCTTATCTATAGAGGCATACATATCATCGGTGGATTCTTCTCCTCTTAAGATAACGCCATCAAAAGGGATGGTAACCTCAATTATATGACTATTTTTCTGGACGCTCATAGTAACCTGAGCCTCCACCTGCGGTTTAAAATACTTGTCTAATTTTCCTATCTTTTTGATAACAGTATTCTTTAATGCATCTGTCACATTGAAGTTTTTACCGATAACTGTAATCTTCATAAAATCCAACCCCTTTCTTATTGTTTCATTACTTTGATTATTATTATATATTTTATATGATTTTGTTAAATATGTCTATACCCATGCGCAGACAGAATATATCAAAATTGTTTGAAATAATATTTTTCAAACATAAAATATACATTCCCGGTATCCGAATGTTCGCCTGTGGATATGTTATTATTCATTCTGTGGATAATGTGGATATATCTGTGCATAACTTGTTTTCCCTGCCCTTGCGCTGTGAATTATATGTGAATTTTGTGTTATCATTTTTACATATGAGAACACAAAACTCTATGCACCATTATCCACATAATGAATATATAAATAAAATCGACAAAACTTCCCATAATCAAACATTATTTCTGCATATTTTATATAATATCTTTTTTATACTGTCACAGGACAGATGATAGCATTCCATCAATTTTTCTATGCTGACACCTTTTTTATACATCAAATAAATCTCATGGTTTCGCTCGTCCATGATAAATCTTGTCCCGTTGAGTTCCCCCCATGCCGCTCTGTTTTCAGAACTCCTGGGGATATATATCAATTCCCCCTGCACATATTTTTGAAGTTCGGCTAAAAGATCAGGCGGGAGAATATCCCTTCCATTTTTGTAACCCACTAATGAAAACCTCCTTATTTAATAGATCGTTATTTGAAAAATTACCGAAAGCTTCCATTGTTTTCACCTCCTTAAAAATGAATACAAAAATCCCGTGGACTAATAGCCATCCACGGGATAATCCGCAAAAATACAAAAGCACGGGATAACCACCGTGCTTTAATAAACTTGACTCTAAAACTAACAATTAAAGGTACGCCCTATATTTAATCATTCAAGTGATGGTTATTGAAAAATGTCGGAAGGCAACACAAAGAAACCTGATATACAGGCTTGAATCAAACCCTCCAACCGATATTATATTATAACTCCAACACCTCATCTAAAACAATCGATACTAATTCCATAATTCAACACCCCTTTCACAATGAATGGAAATAATTTCATTTATATTATATAGTAGACTGCATATAAAATCAATATTAAGATAGGGAAGGCAAAGGCCTTCCCTGCTTCTCCATTATCAGGCGGAGAACCACCTATCCTTTGAAATCATCTTTTAAGACCATCTCCTCTCGATAAGGATTCGCCAATAGAATGCATTCAATCTTGACTGACTATATTATCCTATATATTAAACACCGTTACAAGAGAAAGAATTTCTATAATAATTTTTTACACCGCATATGCAAAAATCTCCTGCATCATACATCCTTCAACAGATGTGACAACCTGCGGCGATGATAGATGTATAACTTGTGCAGGGGCCTTGTCATTGCCACATACAAAAGCTTGGCATCCAGCTCATTTTCTTTATAAACATCATCGTCTGCGTTTACAATCATTACGGCATCGAACTCCAGACCCTTTGAAAGGTATGACGGGACGATTACAAACCCTCCCTTGTATTGCTTTTCAGTACCTTTTATGATATACGGACCATCTTTAATCTTTTTTAAAAGTCCGAATATGTCCTCGCATTCATTCATAGTCTTGCATATTACAGCAATGGACTTATAATTATCTTCCCTTAAACTTTTAACCTTCGATTCTATATCCAAAGCAGTTTCTTCAACTGTTTCCCTTTTAATAATCCCGACTTTTTCTCCATGCCTTATTACAGGCCTTCCGGGAGGGAGATTTTTATCCTTGATGCGGCTTAACACCTTATTTGCAGCATCCATGATTTCGACTGTCGTCCTGTAACTCTGCTCCAGGTTCAAAAGCTGGCATTCTCTGTTTTCAAATGCATACTTGATAACATCATTCCAGTCCTTCACACCGCGGTAGCTGTGTATTCCCTGGCATAAATCACCGAGGATAGTAAAGGAGCTGTCCTTTATTATATTTCTTATTACATAGAACTGAAATACGCTGAAATCCTGCGCCTCATCCACCACTATATGCTTGACAGGAATTTTTTCGTCCATGCCATATATCCTGAATTTAATATATATTATAGGCGCAAGATCCTCGATTTCGATTGAGCCGGATCTTATTATATCTTCGCTGTACTTTCTTATCGGTTCTATATATTTTTCATCCACCCATTTTGAGCACAACCTGCCGAAAAGCTCCCCGTCCGTTATGAAACTCTTATAATATTTGAATGGATTTGCTTTCGATATACCGGCTATATATTCCTTAACGGCTTTTTTTGATATGGTCTCCAGATTTTTTATGGATTCATTCTTATAATCTATCGCATTTACAATGAGTTCATGCCTTTCCGCACAGTCCTCCATCGTGAATTTAAGGTTTTCGACTATAAAATCGCACTGATCCTGAAATTTTTGAACAAGCGAATCTTTTTTCCGTTTCAATGCATTGGTAAGGTGCTTTTTAATCTCTTTGACCCTCTTCATAAAGGGTTCATGCTTGTAATCCACCAAAAACAATCTGTTTATTTCTTCATATTTGAATATGACATTCTGCAATATCTTAAAATCCTCATGGGGTATAAAATCCTTCTCAATTATGGAAAGGTAATCATCAAGTATGTTTTTAAAAACTATGGAAGACTTAAGCTCCGAATCCTTCTTGATTATTTCATTATATTCCCTGTCTTTCCCATTCACAAATAATACAAGCTTTTCATTGCTGTCCCTTATTTTAAACTTGCCGCCTATAAGCTCCATGGCAAAGTCCTGAAATGTCGTCTGCTTTACCTTTTCAACGCCGAGCTCGGGAAGCACGCCGGATATATAGTTTAAAAACAATCTGTTCGGAGCTATTATCATGAAATTTTCAGGATTAAACCTTTTTTCGTAAGTATATATAAGATATGCAATACGGTGAAGGGCTATCGTAGTCTTGCCGCTGCCTGCAGCACCCTGTACGATCAGAGGTTTCCACATGTCCGCCCTGATTATCCTGTTCTGCTCCACCTGAATTGTCGATACAATATCCTTGAGGCGATTGTCGGCATTTGCTCCGAGGTAGGTTTGCAGAAATTCATCATTAGTCGTTATATCTATATCAAATATCTCATTTAGCCTGCCTTCATCAATAGAAAATTGCCTCTTTAAGGAAAGCCGCCCCTTTATCTTTCCGTCAGGGCAGGTGTACGCCGCCTCGCCCAGCCTTGCCTCATAATAAAGATTTGCAACAGGTGCGCGCCAGTCGACGATGATAAGCTCCTGATCTTCATCGCGAATAAGCACCATCTTGCCTATATATAATTTCTCGGGAACATCCTTTCCGTCTTCTTTAAAGTCTATTCTCGCAAAATAAGGCCTCTTTCCGGCCATCTTTAAATTTTTAATCCTCAGATTGATTCTATCCTGAAGCATTGTATTGACCATAAGGCCTATATAACTTTCGCTGTCCGCAGAATCAAAGTGCCTTCTTCTTTTCGCAACATCCTCATCCATGTGCAGCTTTTCCTCTGCTGACGCATCAAGGCTCTTTTCCACATAATGCAGTGTATACTTTAACCTTTCAAGTTCCTCTTTATAGTCCGGATGCTTTGCCGCAGGCAATACATACACCTCCTGTTTATTTAGTTTCCCATCTGAACCTCGTCATGCCTGAAGCAATCTAAAACGTGGTCGTTTACCAAACCTGCCGATTGCATATATGCATAACATATTGTTGAGCCGACAAATCTAAAGCCTCTTTTTTTAAGCTCCATGCTCATCTTATCAGATTCATCACTTTTTGCGGGTACTTCGCTCAAATCCCTGAAATTATTCTGTTTCTGTTTTCCAGAGACGAACCTCCATATAAATTTATCAAAACTTCCAAACTCCTGCTGTATTTTAATAAATGCCTTTGCATTTGCGACTGCTGCTTCAATTTTTCTCCTGTTTCTTATAATCCCTCTATCCGATAAAAGATCATTTATCTTATCCTGATTATATCTTGCGACTTTCTCTAGATCAAAATTATCAAATGCCCTCCTATAATTCTCTCTCCTTTTGAGTATGGTAATCCAGCTTAGTCCTGCCTGCGCTCCTTCAAGTATAATAAGCTCAAAATGTTTTATATCATCGTGGACAGGTACTCCCCATTCCTTATCGTGGTATTCGATATATATCGGGTCATCTCCTGCCCATTTGCACCTTGCTTTCAATTTTCAACCTCCGGTATTTTAAACATGTACATATCTTATATTCTTCAAATAATATATACACAAATTTTAAACTTCGCTGTTTTCAAGTTCCCGTCTCAAAAAGTCAAGCACGTTCATGACAGCCCGGTTTCTTATATTCTGCCTGTTTCCGGCTATGTTCATTTTCTCCACCTTAACAACACCCTTAAAATACATGCCTGCATATACAAGCCCAACAGGTTTTTCAAAAGTTCCGCCTCCAGGCCCTGCAATGCCGGTAGTCGAAAGCCCTATATCTGTATTGGCTGTTCTTGCGATACCTTCCGCCATCTCACGGGCTGTTTCGGCACTTACCGCTCCATATTTTTTCAGCGTTTTTGCGCTGACTCCAAGCCTTCTCATCTTTGCATCGTTGCTGTACGTCACGGCACCTTCCATAAAGACATCCGATATCCCCGGATAATTTATAAGCCTCGATGCAAGCATTCCGCCTGTACAGGACTCCGCTACAGCTATCGTAAGCTTTCTATCGATCAGCATTTTTGCGACGACATCCCAAATCGGTGCATCTCCAGTTCCATATATATTATCCTTGAGCCTTTCCCTTATCTGCTTTTCGACAGGGGCTATAAGGCCCAATGCTTCGTTTTTGTCCCTGGCTTTGGCCGTTATGCGAAGTATGGCCTCCCCGTCCTTTGCATAAGGCGCAATCGTCGGATTTGTCTGGAAATCCATCAAATCCTTTATACTATCCTCCATATTGCTCTCGCCAACCCCCAGCACTCTTAAGACCTTTGAAACAAGCACCCCGTCTTGGTATTTTGAAAGATACGGCATTACTTCATCTTCAAACATGGGCGCCATTTCCTTGGGAGGACCCGGCAGCATTATAAATATCTTATTATTTCCCTCGATAGCGCATCCCGGAGCAGTGCCGTTTGCGTTCGGAAATATTACGCATCCTTCCGGAAGGTATGCCTGTTTTCTGTTGTTATCGGTCATCTTTCTGTTCATATTCTTAAAATGCTTTTCGATCTTTTTAAGGGATTCTTCATGCAGGACCAATTTCCTGTTGAAAAATTTTGCTCCTATCTCTTTTGTGATATCATCTTTGGTAGGTCCGAGCCCTCCTGTGGCTATCACTATATCCGCTCTCTCAAACGCAATGTCAAGAGCATCCGAGAGCCTCTTCGGATTATCACCGACTACTGTCTGATAATATACAAAAACTCCATTATCTGCAAGCCTTCTTGCTATGTACTGCGCATTGGTGTTTACAATATCCCCCAGCAGGAGCTCCGTACCAACTGATAATATTTCAGCTCTCATTTATCTTTCCCTCCTTTGTTTATTTAACTTCACCTTACAAATCACTTTTACTCATCTTTAAATGTATGCCTGTATTTTTCCATGACTTCACAAAAAATATCGCCGTTTGAAGGCGGTGTATATGTTATCGCATTGGCCCCCGCCCTTATCGTCTCAAGTATGGTATTTTCATCCGGCCCTCCTGTTGCCATAATCGGCAAATCGGGGTATTCCGACCTTATCTTCTTTACGATCCCTGCAGTATTTTTACCGCCTGATACGTTGAATATCGTGGCTCCTGATTCAATCCTCGCCTTAAAGTCTTCCTTTTCGGATACAACAGTCAGGACGACAGGTATATCGATAGTGTCCCTTACCTCTCTCAATACCTCATTTGACGTAGGTGCGTTCAGAACCACGCCTATCGCGCCCTGAAACTCGGCATCGAGCGCAAGGTTCACTACCCTTTTGCCCATGGTCAGCCCGCCTCCCACACCGCTGAACACCGGCACATCCGATGCCATTATGAGAGCATGGGTGATAATGGGCTGCGGTGTAAAAGGATATACGGCAATAACGGCGTCTGCGTTAATATTTCTAATAATGGCTACATCTGTAGAAAACACTATCGATTTTATACGCTTCCCAAATATTTTTATGCCGCTTGCCTCCCTTATGCACGACGGCATTTCTATCATATGGCTTCTCAATGTTCCCTTGACTTCTGGAATAAATTTGCTGCTCAAAATTCACACCACCTGTACATATTTACTTTTTATCCTCCGGCTATGTGTTAAAAAAGTGGCGCCGATTTTAATACATCATCCGCCAAACTATACGGCCTGCATATCATACAGATTTTTGTATATTCCGCCAAGCCTCAAAAGTTCTTCATGCTTTCCCATCTCTTTTATACGTCCCTTATTGATCACTATGATCTTATCGGCGTTCTTAATGGTGGAAAGCCTGTGAGCGATAATAATAGTAGTACGGTTCCTTGATATCTTGTATAAAGATTTTTGTATATACCTTTCCGTCTCGGTATCAATATTCGCCGTGGCTTCATCAAGCACAAGTATGGATGGTTTAAATGCTATGGCTCTTGCAAAGGACAAAAGCTGCCTCTGCCCAGACGAAAGCGTGCATCCCCTCTCCATAACCAATTCATTGAATTTCCCCGGCAGGTTTTTTATAAAATCATAAGCATTGGAATATTTAGCCGCATTGACGACCTGTTCGTCGGTTATATGCTTATTATCGAGCCTTATATTGTTTTTTATATCGCCTGAAAATATAAATACATCCTGCATGACTACGGCAATTGCACGCCTCAAATCTTTAAGCCTGATATCCTTTATATTCACGCCATCTAAAAGTATTTCCCCTTTTTGTATCTCATAAAACCTTCCTATGAGATTTATAATAGTGGACTTGCCAGAGCCTGTAGCACCTACAAAGGCCACGGTCTCACCCTTATTTACTTTGAAGTTTATATCCTTTAGCACCCAGTTCTTGTTATCGTATGAAAACCAAACATGCCTAAACTCGATCTCACCGCGTATGCGGGATATTTTAGTCCCTTTATCCATATCCTCAACGTCGCCGGTATCGTCCATGAGTTCAAACACCCTCTCGGCTGCAACTCCTGCAGATACGATAGTATTGTACATATCGGCAAGATCGCTTATGGGGGCAAAAAACTTTTTTGCATAAGTTACGAAGGCATATAAAACTCCTATCTCTATCTTCGAATTAAATATTCCGGGAATACAATACCATATAAGTATGCAGATTGCAAGAGAGTTTATAAGCTCTGAAGCCGGTTTGAACAGCGCCATAAGCTTCATCTCGAAAATGCTGGCCCTGTTGTATTCGTTGTTCAGCTTCTCAAACTCCCTGTATTTTTCCTTCTGCCGGTTAAATATCTGCACAAGCCTCATGCCGTATATATTTTCGGCCAGAAAGCCGTTTATGCTGGCAATCAGCCTCCTTATCCTCATAAAATTCCTTCTTGCCTTGTTTTTGTATAAAAATGTCACGATTATAATTATAGGTATCACGCTCATGCTCAAAAGCGTCAATTTTACATTCATATCCAGCATCACCACGATGATACCTATAAGCATCAATATATCCTTGAACAGAGACACTATTACACCTGAATAAAAATCATTGAGCACTTCCACATCGTTTGTTATTCTGGTAAGTATTCTGCCCGACGAGTTTTTATCAAAAAAAGACAGTGCCATCTTCTGCACGTGCGAAAACAGTTCCATCCTTATATCGAGTATTATCCTTTGCCCTAAAAAATTTAAAAGGTATGCCTGTATATAGTTAAAAACCCCTCCTGACAATGCTGCCGCCAAGTATAAAAGCCCCAGCAGCACGATGTTTACGACCGGCTTTTTTAAGGAAATATAATCATCGATAATAACTTTAGTAATATACGGGCTTGCAAGATCCGCAAGATTTATTAAAAAAGCCAGGAAAAGGCTTAAAAAAAGCAAACCCATATACGGTTTAAAATATGAAAACAGCCTTATGAATTTTTTATTTCTCATATAGCAGCTTCCTCCATCTGCTTGATATTTTTCTCAGCCATCTGTGCGCGATAAAGCTTGTAATATCTTCCTTTAAGATCCAAAAGCTCCTGATGGGTTCCTCTTTCTGCTATCATGCCATTCTCCATGAATATGATGATATCGGCGTTCTTTATGGCTGAAATCCTGTGGGATATTATAATGCCCGTTCTTCCTTTCAATATTTCTTTTATGTTTGTAAGTATAACCTCTTCAGTTTTTGTATCGACTGCTGAAAGACTGTCGTCAAGTATCAAAATAGAAGGCATTTTTATTATTGCCCGGGCAATCGAAACCCTTTGTTTCTGGCCGCCCGAAAGTGTGGCTCCCCTTTCTCCCACAATGGTGTTAAAAGCTTCGGGAAAGCTCATTATATTGTCATAGACATCAGACATCTTTGCCGCGTCCTCAATCTCTGATCGTTTATACGCATTTTCTCTAAAGAAGCTTATATTATCATCTATAGCGGCTGAAAACAAAAAATTATCCTGAGGGACATATCCTATATTTTCCCTTAATGTTGAAAGAGGTATATCGTTTATGTCTGCACCATCTATAAATATGTGGCCTCTGTCCACTTTAAACAGCCTGAGCAGTAAATTCACAAGAGTTGATTTCCCGCTTCCCGTCCTTCCTACTATTGCAAGGGTCTGGCCCGGCTTGACATGAATATTTATATCTTTTAAAGCCCTTTTCCTGCTGCCTGGATATGAAAAGCTGAAGTCTTTGATTTTTATTTCACCTTTTAACGTATCACTCTTGAAATTCGCTTCATCATCGTTTATATCCGACTTTATAACAAAAATATCATCCAACCTTTTCATGGATGCAGCGGCTTTCTGCCATACTTCAACTATCTTTCCGACGTTTGAAACAGGTCCCATTAAAAGTGTAAGATACGTGTTGAATGCGACAAAATCGCCAAGCGATATCCTGTTCATCCTCACAAATCTGCTTCCCATAATAAGCACCAGTGCAAAGCTTATCCCGAAGCAAATCTGCACGACAGGGCCCAGTAAACCTGAAAGCCTCACGTAACTTAGCTGGACATCCATCCTGTGCTTGCATTCATCATTTATTTTGTCTATTTCCTGATTCTCCTGTACATATGCCTTTATCACCCTTATGCCGGATATGTTCTCCTCTATTTTATCAGACATTCTGGCAAAGGATCTTTGAACCTCGGTAAATCTTTGCCTCATCTTTTTCCTGAGTTTAATGATTAAAACAAGAGCTGTCAGGACAGGCCCCATGGATATCAATGTAAGAATCGGGTCTATCGTCTTAACCATAACGAAAAATGAAGTAAGATTTATGATTATCCCATCTATCAGAAATACAAGCCCAAAGGCAAAGGCCTGCCTTATGGCAGTTAAATCATTTGTCGCATATGCCATAAGATCTCCGGTTTTCCTCTGATTAAAGAATTTTGGAGGCATTTTCTGAAGATGTTCAAAAAGCTTTGCCCTTAAAAAGCACTCAAGATCCCTTGCCTTTCCCATTATAAAATATCTCATCAAAAATTTTGATATAAATAATGCCGCCGAGATTCCAAGCATGCCAAGAGTTACCCAGGCAATTTTGGACTGGCTTGCGGATTTATTTCTTAAAAAATCTATTATATATCCTAAAACTTTGGGAATTGTCAATGCCAGCAGGCTTGATGTAATAACGGCAATTATGCCGAGGATATATTGTATTATATTTTTCTTTATAAACTCATCGACTATCCATTTTTTAATCATTTAACCACCTACTTATACGTATAAATTATTTGGCAAAATAAAAGAATCTTTGATTTCTCTATCTCCAGTTATAAAGCTGAAGATTAAAAAACAGATTCACCTAAAAAGACTCCCTTCTTACAAGCTTCCATTGTAAAACCACGACATCATCCAGCATATCACTATTGCCATCCATTATATCAAACAGCATGCTGCATCCTTTATAACCCATATCATATAAAGGCGCCTCGATAGCCGACATGGCAGGCTGTGAATATTCGAAAAACGGCGAAGTGCCTATAGATACAACAGTCATGTCATTCGGAACACGAACACCCTTTCTGACAGCATGCCTTAGCATGTAAAAACCTATATCCGAATGATCGCATATAACGGCAGCAGGAAAAGCCTTGCAATCAGGGAAATAAGCATCCATCAATTTTTCTGTTTCTTCTTTACCGCCCCCAACCTTATATACTATATTTTCGTCGAGTTTCAAGCCGCATTTTTCCAGTCCCTTTATATATCCCTGGTATCTTCTGTTCCCTGAATCTTTTGCATTTGTACCTATATAGGCTATATCTTTTATTCCACTGTCTGCAAAGCACCCTATAGTATGTCCTATGGCGTCTTCCATGTCGGTCTTTACAAGGTGCACGACTTCGTTTCTTGCATTTGTATTTATCACGACGAAGGGAATGTTATTCTCCAAAAGATACGATATCTGCATATCGGTGAGCTTTGACTGGGTAAAAATGATGCCATCTATCCTGTTCGAATTATAATATTTTACATAATCGTCCTCTTCTAAATCCAGATACTTGTTAAAGCAGAATGTCATCGTATAATTTCTGTGAACGAGAGCATCTTTTATACCCTCAAGAATATTCATAAAGAAATAATTGGAAACATCTTTATCGGTGACTATGCCTATAGACATCGACTTTTTAAGCCTCATGCTCTTTGCTATCAGATTCGGGTGATAATTAAGCTTGCGCGCAGCATTAAGCACTGCCTCCCTCGTTTTGGGCTTTATGCTGATGCCTTCTACATTATTTAAAACGTATGAAACTGTTGCCTGGGATACGCCGGCCTCTTTTGCCACATCCCTGCTTGACGCACACTTATGCTTATTCAATTTACCACCTCTTTATTATATGCCGCCGACATGTAAAGCGATTTGTGCAGCACATAAGCACATCAAATTTCATTTACAACTAAAATACGATGTATTATTTATACGTATAAACCATCTATTAATATAGTAATATTTTTACTCTATCGCGTCAAGAGCAAAAAAACGATCCAGAGTATAATGCCCAGAAGGCTCATTACCTGTGCGATCCGGAAAGGCCCGAGCATAAGGCTGTCTGTTCTTAAACCCTCTACGAAAAATCTTCCGATGGAATACAGGCCCAGATATGTAAAAAAGACGATTCCCTTTTTTTTATTTCTTTTGGCAATAATCATCAATATAATAAATGTAAAGATATCCCACATGGATTCATATAAAAATGTCGGCTGGTAATAGGCCCCATCGATGTACATGCCCCTTTGTATGAATCCGGGAAAATGTTTTATAAAATCGTAGGAAACGGCTCCGCCATGAGCCTCCTGATTGAAAAAATTCCCCCATCTTCCCATGGCCTGGGCCAATATCAGCGACGGCGCGGCCACATCCGCAAGATGTAGAAAATTCAACTTTTTATATCTTGCATAAATAAACGCAGATATCACGCCGAAAATAACCCCTCCATGGATTGCAAGTCCTCCGCCTCTTATGTTGAATATCTCCAGAGGATTATTTATATAATCTCCTATCCTGAACAAAACATAATAAAGTCTTGCGCCTACGACTCCGACAGGTATTGCAATGAGTATCGCATTCAAAAAAACATCGTAATCGACACCCCTTGCGCTGCATGTATATTTGGCAATCAATATGCCGAGCAGCATGCCTGAAGCGATTAAAATTCCATACCATCTTATTTCCAGCCCTAAAATACTGAACGCAACCGGATTCATTTTTCTATCGTCCACCTTCCTTATCGGCAGGCTAAACATTCTGTAAAATCCACCTGCCGCCAGATATATAACATAGTAAAGATTTATTTATAATATTATAGCACAAATAATGTAAATGAATTCATCACAGAAACTTCGATTCGTAATATGAGCTCTATGTTATTTTGAGTACTCATTCGTTGCTCAAAATAACATAATCCTATTTATGCCATATTTCAAATTACGAATTGCAGTTATAGAAAAGCCCGACCCCCCGTACCAAAAAATGGGTCGGCCCGGCAGCTCATATATAAATTATTTGAAGAATATTATTCCAATCGCTAAGCTCTAAGTATATAGAGTCTGTAAACTTGTTCAGGGCAAAATCAAAACTCACTTAAGTTCAAACATTGATTCTGCTAATCCTGAACATGCGTTAACAGACTCTAAAGACTTTCTGCTAATTGCTCTTTCCATAATATTCTTCAAATATAGAATATGCACCCGGTCCGGTATTCCCGGGTCATATCCCATATTTTTTGACATACCATGCCTTTATTATCTGGGTCAGCGTCACATAGCCAATCAGGATCAGCGCCAGGAAACCCCAGTATAAACCGGGAAGTTTTACAAATCCGAAAGCTGCTCCTAACGGCGAATTGCTTAAAAAGGCTCCGAAGCATACGATTAAAATCGAAGTCATCATAACCGGTTTGCTTGCCCTGCTCTGTATAAACGGAATTTTATTTGTCCTTATGACATGGATGATCAATGTCTGCGTAAACAGCGACTCTACAAACCATCCAGTCTGAAATAACGCCGGATTATTCCATGCTTTGAACACATGAAGCATCAGGAAATAAGTAATATAATCAAATATTGAACTAATGGGCCCGATCATTATAATAAATCTTTTTATCTCTCCCACCGCCCATTTCCTCGGTCTGTCAAGCCACTCTTCATCTACCGAATCCGCAGGTATCGAAGTCTGTGATATATCATATAAAAGATTATTGGTCAAAATTTGAATAGGCATCATCGGCAAAAAAGGTACGAATATACTTGCCCCTACAACGCTGAACATATTCCCGAAGTTTGAACTCGCAGTCATTTTGATATATTTGACTATATTGCCGAATACTCTTCTTCCTTCCAGTATTCCCTGTTCCAGCACAAGCAAATTATTTTCAAGAAGAATTATATCCGATGATTCCTTTGCAATATCAACTGCTGTGTCGACTGAAATCCCCACATCGGCCGCTTTAAGCGCCGGCGCATCGTTTATTCCGTCCCCCATGAAACCTACCACATGATTTTTATTCTGCAGGGCCTTTATTATTCTTTCCTTATGCATAGGTGAAAGCTTGGCAAAGACCGATGCTTTTTCTGCCGCTTTGCTCAATTCCTCATCAGTCATCGCATCTATGTCGCTGCCAAGAAGTATTTTATCAACAGACAGATTAACCTCCTCACAGATCTTTTTAGTCACAATATCATTGTCTCCTGTAAGGATTTTAACATCGACATTATGCTTATGAAGCTTTGCAATAGCATCCGCCGATGTTTTCTTGGGTGGATCGAGGAAAGCCAAAAAGCCAAGGAGCGTCAATTGCTTTTCATCGGATATTGAATATTCGTTTCTATTATTATCAAATATCCTGTATGCCACTGCGATTACCCTGAAGCCTTCAGCATTTAACTCCCTTATCATGCCGTATATCCTGTCAGTCATCGCACCCTCAAAATCTTCAGTGCCTTCCTTTGTCTCATACTTATTGCATAAACTCAGCATTTCCTCTACAGCGCCCTTGCAAATAAGAACGTGCTCCATTCTCCTGTTTTCTACAACAACGGACATTCTCTTCCGCATAAAATCAAACGGAATTTCGTCTATCTTCCTATATTTTTGTTCGATATTAAAATAATCTTCTCCATCGTTTCTATGCTCAAGGATGGCGGTATCCGTGACATTTTTTAAACCTGTCTGATAAAAGCTATTGATATATCCATACTTCAAAACCCTTTCCGAGTTATCGCCATATACATTCAAATATTTTTCAAGTACAACCTTGCCGCAGGTTATAGTGCCGGTTTTGTCCGTGCAGAGGATATCCATCGCTCCAAAGTTCTGTATCGCATTTAGTTTCTTGACTATTACCTTTTTCTTTGACATCGACAGGGCGCCCTTCGAGAGATTAACCGTGACGATCATGGGAAGCATTTCGGGAGTTAGCCCCACTGCTACGGCGATTCCAAATAAAAACGCCTCGAACCAGTTCCCCTTAGTCAACCCATTAATCAGGAATACCATGGGTGCCATAATAAATATGAGCTTTATCATAAGCCATGTGTATTGGCTTATACCCTTGTCAAAACCTGTCATCGGCCTTTCACCGGCAACTTTACTGCTTAACTTGCCAAAACAGGTTTTTCCTCCGGTACTCAATACAACAGCAATAGCAGTTCCAGTTTCTACATTAGTGCCCATAAAGCAAAGATTGGGGTTTTCAAGATCGTTTTTCCATGTACCCTGTAAAATATTTTTCTCTACCGGCAGCGATTCGCCGGTAAGCGCCGATTGGTTCACGAACAAATCCTTTGAAGTAATAAGCTGCAAATCTGCCGGGATCATATCACCCGAGGCCAAATGTATAATATCCCCCGGGACGAGCATTTTCAAGGGTATTTCCCTTTGCATCCCGTCTCTTATGACACTGGCGGTAGTGCTTACCATGGATTTTAGCTCTTCGGCGGATTTATCCGCTTTTATTTCCTGTATGAATTTCAGCGCTACTCCCATTGCGACCATTACAATCATCACTACTGCAGCCCTTGTATCTCCGGTAATATATGATATTGCCGCAAGCACACCCAGCAAAACAACCAATGGGTTTTTAAAATTTTCAATAAGTTTTTGAAGCAGTGATTTCCTTACTTCTTCTCCAACCTCGTTATATCCGTATTTTTCTATTCTCTCTTCCGCTTCTTCATCACTAAGCCCTCTAAGAGAAGTGTCAAACTTTTTTAGTATAGGTTCGACAATGCGGTTGTCAATTGAATCCATCAATCTCATCAATACCATAACAATACCTCCCCGGTATTGCTATTCAGGAAGTGAAAGTATGGAAGATGCCTCCACTTTCTGAATAACAAATACTATTATTTTTGATTCTGCTTTTATTAAATTTCCGTATTTTCTACCGGCAGGCCCATCATCCATAACCTTTCACCTCCATATTTTATAAAATAAATTTTCAATAAAAGGCAGTAACTTACAAATGGCAAAAAGGCAATAAGAAACCACAGGCCGATAAATGCACCTTTTAACCATTTAAAATCAATTATTATTTTCAAGCTTTATCTAAAGATTAATTTATAAACTATCCCAACAAGAGGACAGCGTAAAAAATATTAAGAAAAGTATACAAAAGAGAAAATAGAATGGGAAACTCTTATCAAATAAGAATAGAGTATGGTATAGCAACTATTCCGTTTTCTCCATATATACGTTTTCCTCCACTGTCCGTACTACCACCAGACTCCATTCTATCCACCCCCTGTGATTTGGAAAATAAAAATACCCTCGTTAAACTTGAACATAACGAAGGTATTATACGCAACACTTTCTCGTCCAAGTTTTGGCTCTGCAAGGCGCTGTAGTTGCATTAAGTTAAACCTTATCTGATCGGTAAAACCTGCTCACCAGTTAAAAATGTTTCCACTTTTTTACGGCAGCAACCCGTATCCCTGTAGTAACCTCACCTACCGAGGTCTATTTACTTTTTACATTATTATTTTATGCTCAACATCCATAAATGTCAACATTTCTGGCAAAAATTTTGTATATTATCGATGCGTGCAAAATGCGATCTATTTCCAAAGCATTACAAATGTTCCTGCTGTAATAAGTACGCCGGCAACTAAAGTTTTCACGGTAAATCGTTCACCCAAAATGATGAATGACAGGATTAGCGTAAGGACTATACTTGACTTATCAATCGGTGCAACTTGAGATACTTGACCGATCGATATTGCCTTATAGTAAAACAGCCATGATAAACCCGTTGCTATACCTGATAGAATTAAAAATGTCCAATTTTGTTTAGTTAAATCTTTAATACCATACTGTGAGCCACCCAAGAATACAATACCCCATGCTAAAAATACAATTACGATTGTACGAATGGCTGTGGCAAGGTTAGAATCAACCCCTTTTATACCTATTTTGGCAAGAATCGAGGTCAAAGCGGCAAATAAGGCCGATAGTATTGCAAATAGCTTCCACATATTTTCAAAACCTCCATACTTGATTTTAAATACATAATACCGCATATTTCAAACATTATGGAACTTTTAACATTACTATTTATAAAAAGCATGAATTTATTTAGATGCTACGCAGGTATAAAGCCTACCTTTTTTTGCATCTTGCGAAGCGTCTTATATGCGACCCTTGCAGCCTTTTCCGCACCACTTCTGTAAACCTGCTGCAGATAGTCTTTGTTTGACAGATACTCGTTGCACCTTTTTTGTATAGGTTCAAGCTCAGCTATTATCGAGTCCGCCACATCCTGTTTGAACCTTGCATATCCCTCCCCCTGATATTTTTCTTCAACCTCTTTCGGCGATATATTATTTATCGTCGAATATATCGATATAAGGTTTTTTATGCCGGGCTGATCATCGCTATATCTTACGACACCGAGATTATCCGTAACAGCCCTTTGTATCTTTCTCCTTATAACATCAGGTGAATCCAGCATCAATATATACGCATTCTCATTTTCATCGGATTTAGACATCTTTTTTTGAGGATCCTGAAGACTCATTATCTTCGCGCCTTCTCCCCCGAAATACGCTTCAGGCACCTTAAATGTCGGGCTGTAGACGCTGTTAAACCTCTGGGCAATATTTCTTGCAAGCTCTAAATGCTGTCTCTGATCAATCCCTACGGGCACAAGGTCCGTCTGATAAAGCAATATATCCGCCGCCATAAGTACAGGATATGCAAACAATCCTGCATTTATGTTATCGGCATGCTTTGCAGCTTTGTCCTTAAACTGCGTCATACGGCTCAATTCACCCATATAGGTAAAACAATTCAAAATCCATGCACATTCCGAATGTGCAGGAACATGCGACTGTATAAATAAAATATTTTTTTCAGGGTCCAATCCTGCAGCAAGATACAATGCCAAAACCTCTAAAGTCTTTTCCCTCAGTTTTTTCGGCTCCTGCCGCACTGTTATAGCATGCAGATTCGCTATGCAATAATAACATTCATATTGTTGATCCTGAAGCTTTACAAAATTTTTAAGCGCCCCTAAGTAATTTCCAACCGTAAGATCACCGGACGGCTGTATGCCGCTGAATATAACCTTTTTTTCTTCGCTCATTTTCTTCCTCCTGTTAGTACATCATATATAATGAATATTTTTTTCATATTTATCAATTTATTTTATTATACCTTTATAGGTTAAGCTATTCAACAATAATCATAATTTGTACTTCGATTCGTAATATGAGTTTATGTTATTTTGAACACTCATTCGGCAGATTCAAGTTTTGTAAGTTCTAAGGCCAGCAGCCTTAAGAATCCAAGAGCTTTTGAAACTCGTTTCACTCAGACACTCAAAAGCTCTATGGGATTCTTCGCGACAGCAAAGCCAAGAACTTATCAAAACTTTCATAATGCTCATTCGTTGCTCAAAATAACATAATCCTATTTATTCCTGATTTCAAATTACGAATTGAAGTTTTTCTAAAAATTTGCGGTTGACAAAAAAAATATCTTGCTGTAAAATTTGTTTAATGTTAAAGATTTTGATGAGAAGAGTAGGCAACAGGGCGCTGTTTTAGAGAGCCGGGTCAGGTGAAAGCCGGTACGGTAGTTGTTGCTCAAGATGGTCTCTGAATCGCACAGGTGAACTTTTAAGTAGCCTGTGACGGATGCATCCGTTAAAATTGCAAGGTGATGGTAGTCACCTACAAAGTTTAATGCCGCAAGGCATTAAAAAAATAGGGTGGTAGCGCGTATGACTCGCCCCTTCATATGGAAGGTGCGAGTTTTTTTTATTTTATTTAGGATACACTTTATGTATTAAGCAAATTTTTAGTGTATCCGTTAATGTAAGTTCGCAATCCGGCGAATGAAGCGTTTAAAAAAATGCATATTTTATATTGCAAATTTGAGAGTTATTAAGGAGGAAGGATGGCAATGGCAAAAACGTATTATATAACAACACCTATATATTATCCGAGCGATAAGCTCCATATAGGGAACACTTATACTACGGTTGCAGCAGATGCGCTTGCAAGATTCAAAAGACTTACGGGTTATGATGTAATGTTCCTTACAGGAACGGATGAACATGGACAAAAAATTGAGAGGATAGCTAAAGAAAAGGGAGTTACCCCCAAGAAATATGTTGACCACATTGTAGCTGGAATTAAGGATTTATGGAAACTTATGAATATATCTTACGATAAATTTATAAGGACGACCGATTCATACCATGAAAAGACCGTACAGAAAATTTTTGAAAAATTATATAAACAGGGTGATATATATAAAGGATACTATGAAGGGTTATACTGTACGCCATGCGAAGCTTTCTGGACAGAAACCCAGGCGGTAGGCGGCAAATGCCCTGATTGCGGAAGACCTGTGGAATACGAAAAGGAAGAAGCATACTTTTTTAAACTTTCCAAATATCAGGATAGGCTGATAAAATACATCGAAGAACATCCCGATTTTATACAGCCGGAATCACGTAAGAATGAGATGATAAACAACTTTTTAAAACCAGGGCTTGACGATCTGTGCGTCTCGAGAACATCTTTTTCATGGGGTATTCCTGTTACGTTTGACAGAAAGCATATTGTCTATGTATGGGTGGATGCGCTGTCAAACTATTTGACAGCACTTGGTTACCTGCAGGAGGATGATTCATTATTCAAGAAGTACTGGCCTGCCGATGTACAGCTTGTTGGAAAAGACATCATAAGGTTTCATACGATTATCTGGCCAATTATGCTGATGGCTCTTAACCTTCCCATTCCAAAGAAGGTCTTTGGTCATGGCTGGCTTTTAGTTGATGGAGGAAAGATGTCAAAATCCAAGGGCAATGTGGTTGACCCGGTGGTGCTTGTTAACAACTTCGGCGTGGATTCTGTAAGGTACTATCTTTTGAGGGAAATACCCTTTGGCTCCGATGGTTTGTTCAACAACGAGATTTTTATAAAAAAATTAAATTCCGACCTTTCAAATGATTTGGGAAATCTTGTGTCAAGGACAGTTACGATGGTTGAAAAATATTTTGACGGTACTATTCCAAAACCATCCTCGGAGGGAAGGCTGGACGCCGATTTAATAAAACAGGCGGAGGAGACTTCCAGAGATGTGGAGAAACTGATGGATGATTTGAAGATAAGCGATGCCCTCGATGAAATATGGAGGCTTATAGGGCGTGCAAATAAGTATATTGATGAAACTCAACCCTGGGCCCTTGCAAAGGATGAATCAAAAAAGAGTATTCTCGCATCGGTTATATATAATCTATGCGAAGTTATAAGGATCATATCGGTTCTTATATGCTCTTTTTTGCCATCCACTGCACCAAAGATAAACAAACAGCTTGGAATAACCGGCGATCTGGCTACATGGGACAGTATTAAAAATTTTGGCAAAATAAAACCGGGCACTAAAGTTAAAAAAGGCGGGGTTTTGTTTCCAAGGATTGATATAGACAAAAAGCTTATAGAACTTGAAAAAGTCAGGGAAGAGCAGATAAAAGCAGCTGCGCAGAATACTACAGCAGTGAAGGATGATAAAAAACCTGAGGAGACGGCAAAGAGTGAAATAACTATAGACGATTTTGCAAAAATCGATTTAAAAGCAGGCAAGATAATTTCCTGTGAAAAAATCGAGGGTTCCAGAAAACTTTTAAAACTCCAGGTTGAATCAGGCAGCGAAACGAGGCAAATCGTATCCGGAATCGCGAAATATTTTACTCCCGAAGAGCTTATAGGAAAGATGGTTGTATTTGTTGCAAACTTAAAACCGATAACACTAAAAGGTGAACTTTCACAGGGAATGATACTCGCAGCCGAATCAGGCGACAAACTATCCCTTGTGACTGTTGATAGCGATCTTCCGTCGGGTTCTTCCATAAGGTAGATCAGGGTTAGTATGGAGCATTATAAGATATTTGGAGAGCATTTTTCAAATAATCTTATGATGCACCCGTTTTAAGTATATTAACGAAAGGGAGAGCATCATATGATTTTTGATTCGCATGCTCATTATGATGACGAAGCGTTCGATGAAGACAGAGAAAGGGTATTGGATGAAGTTGCAAAAAGCGGGATAGGTTATGTGATGAATGCAGGGTGCAATATTGAGTCTTCCAAGGCGTCTGTTGAACTCGCAAACAGATATCGATTTATATATGCTGCAGTCGGGGTGCATCCCGAAGATGCAAATGAGTTCAATGAAGATACGACAGGTATTTTAAAGAGCCTCTGCAAGAATAAAAAAGTTTCTGCAATAGGCGAAATCGGGCTGGATTATTATTATAAAGATATTGAAAGGGATACGCAGAGGAAAGTGTTTGAAGAGCAGATAAAACTTGCTTTAGAGCTCAATCTGCCCGTTATAGTCCATGACCGGGATGCTCATGCGGATACTTTTGGGATTATAAGCAAGTATATGCATCATGGCCTAAGAGGAGTGCTGCACTGCTATTCAGGGAGCGCTCAAATGGCAGAGGCTTATATAAAACATGGCTTTTATCTTGGCTTTAACGGCGTTATCACATTCAAAAATGCAAAAAAAAGTATCGAGGTCCTTAAGAGTATTCCCGCAGATAAAATACTGATTGAAACTGACTGCCCTTACCTTGCTCCGGTGCCAAAGCGCGGAGAAAGGAATGATTCGAGAAATTTATATTATGTTATACAAAAAGCGTGCCAGGTTTTAAATATTGAAAGAGATTATTTTATAAAACAGACCTGTGAAAATGCGAAGAATTTATTCAATATCGCAGATTAGTTATACTTCCATTCTGTGCCATTCCAAACGACAACGTTGTTTCAGGATGGCACAGTTTTATTTTGTCTTGAACAAGTTTACGGGCTTCTTAAGATTTACAATTTAGTAATTGAAATAATATTATTCACATATACATATATATACTTTCTTCAATTCGTAATATGAAATCGGTCATAAATAGGATTATGTTATTTTGAGCAACGAATGAGCATTATGAGAGTTTTGATAAGTTCTTGGACTGCTGCCGCATAAGAATCCT
>JASEJN010000010.1 GCA_030016385.1 Clostridiales bacterium
AGCGACGAATGAGTGCTCAAAATAACATAGAGCTCATATTACGAATCAAAAAAATGAAAATAGACATTGGTTTTAAGATAAGCAGAAAAAAATATCAGCGATTCGAAGAGTATTGCGAAAAGACCATTGCGTAATTCATTATGTGGGTTTCGGGGATTAAGCCTTTGTATACGACATTGAAGCCAAAATGACTGTAAAGGACCGCATTATTTTCACTCTGGGTTTCAAGATAGCATGAAGCCTTTATCCTTCTGCATTCCGACAGGACTTTCCCTATCAAAATGCTTCCATAGCCTTTTCCCTGCATTGAAGGAGCCACTGCAAGAAGCATGAGATGGACGCTATAATCAGGCGCATATTTTTCATGGATCTTTGCGGCATATGTCTGATAATTATTTATTCTATCAAGTGCCGGAATGCCGAATTTAAAGGGAAGCAAAAGGCCTCCGCATTTTGCCGCAGTAAAATTTGAAAATTTCTTGCTTCCGGGAGGCCCTACAATCGCAGCACCTTCTATTAGATCGGATGAGATGAATATATCGCCGAAGCGAAAGCCATATTTGACCATAACATTGAAAACTTCAGGGAGAAGCCTTCTGCGCCTTTCCTTGTCGGGAAAAAAATAACGGCATAATGGATAATTAAACATAGAATTCGAGACAAGTCCGGTAATATATCCGATATTGTCCATAATCACAGTTCTTTATTATCGATAATTCCTTTAACGTATATGGATTCATATTCTTTATCCAGCATATCCATATATATTTCATCATATCTTTTGCCAGCTATCTCCTTGGCTTCCCTTATTTGCCCAGCTTCTTTGAATCCTACTTTTTTGTAGCAGGAAATAGCCTGCTTATTATATGAATAAACTTTAAGACGTATATTATGAAGATTCAATATATTGAATCCAAAATCCAATGCAAGCCTCAGCGCATCGGCACCGTAACCCTTGCCCCAGTATTCTTTGTCGCCGATAAAAATGCCTACCTCGGCGTTTCTATCTATATAATCCATTTTAGGGAATCCCAAATTTCCCAAAAGCCTGTCGGTTTTCAAATCTATAATGGCAAAGTTATACTCGCTCACCGACAGCCTCTCTAAAATCTCCTTTTCTTTCGAGGCCGTTATCAATTTTGACGCTAAAAGCATCCCAGCCGCCACTTCCATATCGCTGAGCCATTTTGTATATTTTTCATAATCATCGACGTCAATGGGTGACAGATAACATTTTTGACCTATCATTTTTTTATAGTACATATTAAACTCCTCCTTCAATAAATCAGTAAAATATTACCTATCATTATAACATAAAAGCAAATGATTATGCGCAGTTGTTTTATGGCATTACATCCCATGAGGCAGCCTGTGTTTCACTTCTTCCCTCTTTGCATGGTTGAAATTGGAAAGCTCCGCGAGATATCCCGTTATACGCCTTATCCTCGATATATCATCGCTTCCGCATATTGGGCAGCTCCCTTCGATAACGCCTGTATTGCCGCATTTTCTGCATCTGTCCACAGGAAAATTGACGGCTACATATCCCATATCGTTTTTCTCCATGCATTTCAAAATGCTGTACATTCCTTCGGTATTATCCAATGGAGCCTCCTTGAGCTCAACATATGATATATGCCCTCCGTTGCATAGGTGATGGAATTTGCCTTCTATCCCGATCTTTTTGAATATGGAGATGGTGAATTCAACAGGGACATGAAATGAATTCGTATACCATGCCTTGTCCGTAACACCCTTGACAATGCCGAACTTCATCTTGTCCTTTTCCACGAACTTCTCGCAGAGGCCTTCCGCAGGAGTCGCAAGAAGCGAAAAGTTAAGATCATTATTTCTTGATGCCTCATCCACTTTTTTTCTCATAAACTTGATTATTTCATATCCTAGACTGTCGGCGTCGCTGCTCTCTCCGTGGTGGGAGCCGGCAAGAGAGTAAAGGGCCTCCGCAAGGCCGATAAATCCGGTGCCAAGCGTGCCGTTTTTTATTGCATCCCCCACAGTTTCACCATTTTTTAAATCCCTGCATCCCATCCATACTTCGCTCATAAGGAACGGGAAATCCTCCTTGACGAATGTTGACTGGTAAGCAAGCCTCTCAAGCAGCTGTTCGATTACAAGATCCGCATAATAATCAAGCTCTGTAAAAAAAGTTTTCAGCACATTATTGTCTTTGAATTTTTCAGACATGCATATGCCGTATTTCTTTGAAATCTCATTAAATTTGGACTCTATTTCCGGAGTATATTTTACATAAAGTCTGGATTTTAATGCTATTCCCGGAAGATTTATGGTAGTGAATGAATCGTTGCCCCTCTCCTCACATGTCTGATGCTCCTCATCCTTGTGCCTGTTCCATGCGACAATCGTCCGGCATCCCATTACGGGAACATCCGTAGGGAAACCCTTAAATAAAGAGCAGTCTTCAAATACATAATTAGGGAACAACCTCTTTGATGAAACCTTTAAAGCATACATTAGAAGGTCGTGGTTTGCAGTTCCATCTTCCCAGTTTATCCCTTTTTTAATCTTGAATATTATATTTGGGAACAGCGCCTGCTCGCCTTTTCCCAATCCGTTTTCATAAGCTTTAAGGAGCGACTCGGTGACTATTCTTCCGTCTTCGGATGTGTCCGTGCCTACATTGATGCTTGTAAACGGCACCTGGGCCCCTGCACGGCTGTGCATGGAATTGAGGTTATGTACAAGAGATTCCATTGCCTGGAATGTTTCCTCCCTTGCATACCTGTCTGCGATTTCATATATCTTTTCCCCGTCCTCAACGATGCCCAGTGTTTCAAAAGTCCTATTAAGCTGTCTTAGCTGCCATTGCCTCTCCAAGCTCACATATTTAGCCATATCGCGGTCAAAGAAACCATAGGCCTGGCCCCCATGCTGATCGTTCTGATTCGCCTGGAATATAATACAGGCTAATTGTGCGGCGGTTTTTATCCTTTTTGGAGGGCGTATAAATCCATGGCCTGTATTAAACCCGTCATTCAGCAGCCGGCTCAGCTTTATGAATGTGCATGTGGTAGTCCCTACTCCAAACCACGAATAATCGTGCGGATAAATATAATTGTCATCCATGGCTTTTTTTACATCTTCTGTTGTAAGAAATGATTCCGAATAATCCCTGCTCGCAGTTTCCGCAATTTGCAAGAGCTTGCTCGAAGGGCCGTTACCGACATTTGCATTTTCCCTATCCGTTACCTTGATTATATCCGATATCCTTCTATATACTCTCTCTTTCCTTTTTCTTTCAATGGATCTTTTGTTTCTGTATAATATATACTTCTTTGAGATATCAAAGAATCCGAGCTCTGATATCACCCTCTCGACGATATCCTGTACATGTTCCACTTCAACTGTCTTATTGCCCTCGAGATTAAGCCTTCTCATCACTTCTGCCGTAACAGCGGCAGCATTTTTTTTGCTCTCTTCCCTCTTCTCGGGCATTTCCTTACCGGCACACCCGCGTCTATCTGCAAAAGCCTTCAATACGGCATTATATATTTTTCTGCTGTCAAAATCTATTACCCTGCCATCTCTTTTAACAATATTCCTGATCAACGAAACTACCTCCTTTAATTTACGAGCCGGCCAATTAAAAATGCAATATATATTACTCTTCCATCACTACGGAGCCATTTGAAAGATGAAGTATTCTCTGGTTCCAGGAGCCTCTGAATTTTTTCTTCGGGAATTTCTTGTCCTTTTCAAAAGGGCCATCGACCAGAGTATCTATATATTTTATAGCCTTCAAATTTTTTACCTCTTCATACAGGTATCCTGTATAACACCATATATTGAGGCTTTTTATTTTATTCTTCAATATCACAAGAAGCTCAAGAATCGCATCGCTCTGGTAGAGAGGGTCTCCCCCCGAAAGGGTTATGCCGTCAAAATCCCCTTCATATAATTTCTTTATAATATAATTGGCAACTTTTACTACCGGAATCCTGACACCGTTTTTTATATCCCACGATTTCGGGTTCTGGCATTCCGGACAGTGATGAATACATCCACATGTGAAAATGACAAGCCTTATGCCTGTCCCGTCTGTCAGACTTTCTATTATTGAATTATTTATATCCGATGCCAGATATATATCCATATATTTAACACCTCCCCGCATCATCCAGTAAATAAAGGATGAAAATTTCGCTCCGGCGGAAACACAATTTGTTCCGCCCATCATGTTTCCCATGAAATAAAAAAACCTTTTTCATTAGGAAAAAGGCTCACAAATTACAGAATATAATCTATCTAATATATATGAATATGATTATATTCTAATTAATCAAATCATCATTTAGCATCCCCTTATCCTCGTAAGCAGCAGCTTTTTAATACTTCATGGCAGGTTTCCTGACTCCAGGTCATCATCCAGGCTATTGCCTTCCCATTTTATAAATAAGCAGTGGCATAAAAACAGCCGGATTCGCTGTTACAGTGGCGGGACCGCACCGGTATTCAACCGGTTTCCCTTTTGACTGCTATATTAATAGCAGCACCATAAAGTGTCATATTCAATTTTCAACATTAATTATATTATAGTATTTTCCAAAATACAAGTCAGCAAAAAACGCAGTGTGTAATATTTAAAGAATATTATTCCAATCGCCAAGCTCTAAGTATATAGAGTTTGTAAACTCGTTTGGGCAGAATCAAAACTCGCTACGCTCAGACATTGATTCTGCTTATCCAAAACTTCGTTAACAGACTCTAAAGCCTTTCCGCTAATTGCTCTTTCCATAATATTCTTCAAATAATTTATATACACCCGAAAGCAGGATTTTATTTTTAAAGAATATTACGGAAGGGACATTCGTAAATTTTTGTAACAAATACGGCGCATTATTCGTAATAATGTAAGTAAAGGCAATATGTAAGGGAGGAAACCTTATTGGAAAATCAGCAGTGGGAATATTGCTACCTCGATGTTTCATGCTCAAATGACAACAACTGGATGTGCAAGATTACCTACTTCAGCCCGACAGGGATTATTTTAAGGGAGCTGCCGACATTGAAAAAAAGCAGATCTGAAAATACCAATCCATACTATAAGATCATAGGGATACTTGGTATGCACGGCTGGGAAGCCATATCGATCAATACTTCCTCTTCAAGGAATTCCACGGCATCAGGATATTTTAAAAGATTAGTCTTCCAGGGAAGAAAAATCGACGACTTACAGGTAATGCTTTAATGCTTCAGGCTGCCTTTATCCTTTTTTACAAGCAGCCAAAAGCGGCTGGCATATGCCAACCGCTTTTGGCTGTAATAAACGATCAACTTCCAATCAGCAGCTTTCCCTCTATGGGATTAAGGCTCACCGACAGATGTCCGCCGTTTGTCCTGATTTCCTTATTGTCATGAAGCACGTCATGCAGCTTTTCTATACCCCATTTGTTCATGTCTATGTTTACCTGTTTTTTATCCCTTATGCTGCTGTTAAATATTATTACCGCAAAGCCATTTTCCCTTTTTTGGCCGAATATATCCTTTCCATTTTTGATTGTCCTTATAAACCCGTAAACGCTGCCGCTATGATAAACTGGAATGAAATAGCCTGTGCGAAGGGCGGAAACCCTATGCCTTACGGATATGATATTTCTGTACCATTTGTATAGCTCCATATCGCCGTCTTTCCAAGGGTAAGTACCCCGTGAAAACGGGTCTCCGCATCCTTCAACTCCGACTTCATCTCCGTAATATATACATGGCACTCCGGGAAATGCCATCTGGAATAAGGCCGCCGCCTTGAGCCTTCTTAGTGAAAGGATTTTCTGATCCAGGCTCAATTTTACCGACCCGGCATCCTTT
This sequence comes from Clostridiales bacterium, assembly GCA_030016385.1. Lineage (NCBI taxonomy): Bacteria > Bacillati > Bacillota > Clostridia > Eubacteriales > Clostridiales bacterium. Next base: position 5,845 of record JASEJN010000010.1, read on the forward strand.
TTAGATACATCTTCACAGCGGGCTTCCCCGAAAACCGTCCTAATCCTTACCGTATCATGGCTTCCGAGAAAATTCATCATTGAATAAAAAACGCATTTTGGATAATTTTCATATATGCTCATAATACATTTGTGTAGCTGTAAAGCGTCCCATTCATTCATAAAAAATTTGATTACCGCAAATCTGAGGGGATAATTTGTTGCAGAATCCAATTCGTCCCCCAGCAGATATTCCTTCATTTTTCCATAGCTTATCTTGTTTGATGCATCATCCCACACTTCCCCTATTATCACGGCATCTTGATCCTCACCCTTGACTACTGTCCTCATATTTTTAAGGAATCCGTCCGGAAGCTCATCGGCCACATCCAACCTCCATCCTCTGCACCCGAGATGCATCCAGTATCTGACTACGCTGTCTCTATTGAATAATATAAAATCCTGATATGATTTTTCAAGTTCATTTACATTCGGCAGACTGTCTATCCCCCACCAGCATTCATACTTTTCAGGATATTCGATAAAATTATACCATGGGTAATAGGGTGAATCCTTCGATTGATACGCCCCTTTGGAATCATAATGTCCAAACTTATTGAAATAAACGCTGTCGCTGCCTGTATGGCTGAATACGCCGTCGAGTATCACCGAAATCCCGAGATCTTTCGCCTTTTCACACAGCATCTTAAATGTCCGATTATCGCCGAACATAGGATCTATCTTCATATAGTCACCTGTATCATATTTATGATTCGAAGGAGATTCAAATATGGGGCTTAAGTAGATGACATCTATCCCGAGTTCCTTGAGGTAAGGGAGTTTTTTTATAATGCCAAGAAGATTTCCTCCGAAAAAATCGTTGTTTAAGTTCTTCTCACCCGCTGCATATGGGATTTCACTCCAATTTTTATGTATTATGCGGCCTTCCTTCTTGTTTAGTATTTCCCCGTTCCTGTTTCCATTGCAAAATCTATCTACAAATATATGATACATAACGCCATCTTTAAACCAACCAGGCGTATAAAACCTTCTTTTATATACGGTTATCTGGTACGAATCAGGCTCATGCCCGTATACTTCCCCCGCGCCTCCCTGATGCATACTGTTGTTTCCGTAATAGTAAATCCTGTCTGAAACATGAATTATAAAATAATACCATAAAACGCAGGGCTCGTCCGGAGCCTTTATATTAACTTCAAATATTTTGCTATTCCCATTCATACATTCCATATTAAATTTTTCTTCACCATTTTCATCCGTCCATTTCCGCAACATAGCCGACTGCACTTTTATTTTCGTATCTGCTTTCAATCTTATAATAATGTTTTGGCCGCACGGCACCGCCCCAAACGGATTTCTATAGAATAAGTCCTGTGAGTCATGAAATATCAAGAAGATCACCGCCTGCGCATCAATATTTCCATCAATTGAAAGAAATAAGCTTATTGTAAAGCTCAACATAGATGGAAGCCGATTTATCCCAGCTAAAGTCACATCCCATAGCCCTTCTCATAATCTCATTCCATATCTTTTTTTCATGATAGAATCCCAACGCCCTTTTTATGGTATAAAGCATGTCATCGGCGTTAAAGTTTGTAAAACTAAATCCGTTTCCTTCATTTGTAAATTCATTATACGAAAGCACGGTATCCACAAGTCCGCCAGTCTCACGTACTATTGGTATCGAGCCATATCTTAATGCAATAATCTGACCAAGTCCGCACGGTTCAAAATATGACGGCATCAAAAACATGTCGGACCCTGCATAAATCTTATGGGCGAGGGCATTATCGAATACTATGTTCGCCGAAACTTTGCCCTTGTATTTTAGGGAAGCGCCCTTAAAGAAGTCCTCATATGCCTCATCTCCCACGCCGAGCACCACAAGCTGTACATCAAGGTCCATGAGCCTTTCAAAAACATTTATGACAAGATCCAATCCTTTTGAATAAGCAAGCCTGGATACGATTCCGATAACGGGTTTATCAGCAGATACGTCAAGCCCCGAGTATTCCTGAAGCTTCAATTTATCGGCTGTCTTCCCCGCGATATTGTTTTCATCATAATTGGCAAATATATTCTTATCAGTCTCGGGGTTGTATTCATCATAGTCCAAACCGTTTAATATGCCATACAGATCTTTTTTTCTTGCATTCAGCAGGCCATCCAACCTTTCACCCATGTACGGATATTGTATTTCATATGCATATGTCGGGCTTACGGTATTTATAATATCCGAATATACCAGGGCACCTTTCATAAAGCTTACGCTTCCATAAAACTCAAGCTTATCATAAGTGAAATACTCATCGCCAAGTTCTAAAATATCTCCAAGTATCGACTTTGGAAATATGCCCTGATATTTAAGATTATGGATTGTGAAAAGCGTGCGTATTTTTTTATAAAGGCCGATCGAGCAGTACTTTGCCTTTAAAAGCACAGGTATCATCCCCGTCTGCCAGTCATTGCAGTGGATTATATTCGGTATAAAATCAAGATATGGCAGTGCTTCGAGCACTGCCCTGCAAAAATAAGCAAAGCATTCGCTGTCATCCATATATCCGTAAATCCTATCCCTTCCGAAATAATATTCATTATCTATAAAGTAAAACCTTACGCCGTTATAAGTGCATTCATATATGCCGCAATACTGTCTTCTCCATCCCAGATTTACAAAAAAATTGGTTTTGTAGAAAATATTTTTTTTAAGACTTTGAGGTATCGTCTTGTACAACGGCATTATCACCCTTATATCCACGTCATTTTTTATGATGTATTTAGGCAGCGAACCCGCCACGTCCCCAAGGCCGCCTGTTTTTGCAAAAGGCGCCGCTTCCGATGATGCCATCAATACTTTTACCATATATATCTCCCCCTAAACGACCGACTCTTTCCTTATAACCACAGGATAATTTTTCTGCCCGATAAGCTTTCTTCCCTTCCGTATTATTACTTCCTTATCTAAAATTACATTTTGAAGTATGCAATCCTCCATTACTTCGCTGTATGACATTATTATGCTGTTTTCAATCTTTGCTCCCCTGCTTACTTTAACTCCCCGAAATAATACGCTATTTAAGACTTCACCGTCGATCACGCAGCCATCGGCGACTAAACAATTCCTGACACGTGCGTTGGACGAATATTTTGCCGGTACCTCATCCATTACCCTGGTATAAATTATTCCGGATTTGAAAAAAACTTCATTGCGTATGGAAGGATCGAGTAAGTCCATATTATGCCTGTAATATGCAATGATTGAATTGATGATTGCCGAGTAGCCCTTAAACCCGTATCCGTATATTTTTAAAGAATCGAGTTTGTTTAGAAGCATATCCTTTATAAAATCGCCGCTTCCCTTTGACAGGCATTCATCCACAAGATATTCAAGAAGGGACTTTTCAATTATATACATGTTCAAAAGTACCTTGAAAGATTCGGAAAATGCAGGCTCTATTTTTGCGTCCCGTACCCTGCCATCCTCATCCGTTTGTATTATTATATTCTTTCGAAGTTCATCCGCCGTAAATTTTTTGTCTTCTTTATAAATGGCAGTAACATCCGCTCCCTTTGAAATATGGAAATTCATTGCATCATTATATAACATGTTGCATATGACATTGCTTCCTGAAATAATCACATATTTATTTTTTGTCTTTTTGAGCAGCCTCCTTATGCTTTGCAGGGCATCGGTGCTCCCATTATGCCAGCCGTTTCTGCCGTTGCTCGCATAAGGAGGAAACATAAAAAGCCCTCCACGCTTTCTATCCAAATCCCATTCCTTTCCCGAGCCGAGATGCACTAAAAGAGAATTATAATGATTCTGTATTATTATGCCTACGCTCTGAATACCCGAGTTTACCATGTTCGACAGGACAAAATCTATCATCCTGTACCTGCCTCCTACGGGTACTGAGGCTACGGCTCTTTCCCTTGTTATATCTCCAAGTTCAATGCCTTCATCGATGGCATATATAATTCCAACCGCATTCATAAAATACACATCCTTTCGTTATAGATGTATAAATATTCTTCAAATATAAAATCATCCTTTCGTTATATGACGCATTCATCAATATCCGCGCCCACTCTTGCACCGGCAGGTATCTGCATGTTTGCCCCTATAACCGTTATTTCCGGAAAACTGCCTCGAAGTTTATTGGCATGCCCTATTATGCAATTGTCATTTATATATGCCTTCTCTGCAATTATGCTGTTGAAAATAACAGCGCCCTTGCCTACCTTTACATAAGGCATTATCACCGAATCCACTATTCTTGTTCCCTCATCTATAAATACACCTGTCGAAACAACCGAATTCATTACGCTTCCATATAAAATGCTTCCCTCAGTCATTATGCAATTTTTGGCATCGGCGCAGGATGCCATATAATGGGGAGGTTCTCCGTGATTCCTGCAATATATCGGCCATGAATGGTCATACAGATTAAACATGGGAGGATCCTTAAGCAAGTCCATATTGGCCTCCCAGAGACTCCTTATGGTCCCCACATCTTTCCAGTATCCCTCGAAAGGATACATAAACGCCGCCTGACCGCACCTCAGCATTTTAGGTATTATATTCTTGCCGAAATCATGTTCGGAAGTTTTATCATTTCCATCCTCCAGCAGATATTCTTTTAATACCTTCCAGTTAAATATATATATCCCCATAGATGCTTTATTGCTCTTAGGGACTTTCGGCTTCTCCTGAAACTCGAATATCCTTCCGTCTTTATCGGCATTCATGATCCCATACCTGCCCGCATCCTCCAATGACACATTCTTGACGGCGATGGTCACATCGGCATTATTTGCCTTATGGCTTTCAAGCATCGCATTATAATCCATCTTATATATGTGATCTCCTGACAAAACAAGCAAAAATTGCGGGCTGTATTGCTCGACAAATTCGATGTTTTGATATATCGCATCGGCTGTTCCCTTGTACCATTCCCCAATGCTTCCCTTTACAAATGGGGGAAGGACAAAAGAACCGCCGTTCAGCCTGTCAAATCCCCAGGGCCTGCCGGTACTTATATATGAATTCAGTTTATGAGGTCTGTACTGTGTCAGCACGCCGACGGTATCTATGCCGGAATTTGCACAGTTGCTTAATGTAAAATCTATGATACGGTATTTACCCCCAAAGGGAACGGCCGGTTTGGCTAAATTTTTAGTTAAAACTCCAAGCCTGTTTCCCTGGCCGCCTGCAAGAAGCATCGCTATACATTCCTTTGGCCTCATTTCTATAATTCCTCCTTATTGTCATGGTCTTTTATCCCTGTTTATGATTTCAGCTGTGCTTCATCGTTGTATTTCAGGGATAAATCATCATACAGCTTTAAGGGTTTAAAAAATACCGCTGATACAGGGGGAATTTTAATGCTAATGGAATATCGCATCCCATGGCAGGGTATACTTTGGGCTATAATATTCGATCTATCTATTTTGCCGGAGCCTCCGTATTTTACATCATCGCTGCTTAAGGCTTCACAATACTCTCCCGGATATATAACGCCGATACGATAATTCTCTCTTTTTACCGGTGTGAAATTGCACACGGCTATCAATATATTCTTAGGGTCCTTTCCTATTCTTATAAACGAGATAACGCTCTGTTCAAAATCATTCGGCTCTATCCATTTAAACCCGTCCCATCCGTTGTCCCTTTCCCAAAGAGAGCTCTCATTCAAGTAAAAATGATTGAGGTCCCTCACATATTCGCGGATCTTTGAATGCATCTCAAACCCCAATAAGTTCCAATCAAGCTTGGTGTCAAACCTCCATTCGATAAACTGCCCGAATTCCCCGCCCATAAATAGCAGCTTTTTGCCGGGATGCGCCATCATAAATCCATACAGCGTTCTTAAGCCTGCGAATTTCTGCTTATAATCCCCATACATTTTATTAAGGAGAGACTTTTTACCGTGCACAACTTCATCATGGGAAAGGGGAAGTATATATTTCTCAGAAAATGCATAGGTCATAGAAAATGTGAGGTTATTATGTTTCCATTTACGGAATATCGGATCTGTGGACATATAACTTAAAATATCATTCATCCACCCCATATTCCATTTATAGCTAAAGCCTAAACCTCCAAGATATGTAGGGCCGGTGACATTTGGCCATGTTGAAGATTCCTCCGCAATCATCAGGGCATTTTTAAATTCCTTTGAAACGGCATCATTAAGGTTTTTCAAAAACTTCACCGCATGTAAATTTTCTCTGCCCCCATATCTGTTCGGGACCCATTCCCCTTCTCTTTTGCCGAAATCCAGATAAAGCATGGAGCTTACAGCATCGACTCTCAACCCGTCCACATGGTACACATCCATCCAGAATATGGCATTGGATATTAAAAAGGCTGCAACTTCCTTTCTTCCATAGTTGAAATTAAGGGTGCCCCACTGCTTCTGTTCGCTTTGCAGCGGATCCTCGAATTCGTATAATGCCCTGCCGTCAAACTTCACAAGGCCGTGGGCATCTTTTGCAAAATGGGACGGAACCCAGTCGAGTATTACCCCTATACCCTTTTGATGGCACCTATCCACAAAGTACATAAAATCATAAGGCGTACCAAATCTGCTCGTTATGGCGAAATAGCCTGTAACCTGATATCCCCATGAACCGTCAAAGGGATGTTCCGATAGTGGAAGCAATTCTATATGGGTATATCCCATATAGGATACATAATCTACAAGTTCTTTGGCCATTTCACGATATGTAAGAAACTCACCATCCTTTTTCCTGTTCCAGGAGCCCAAGTGCACTTCGTATATGAGCATAGGATTGCCGTAGTTGTCCTTTTCCTTTTTTTTATTCTGCCATTTAGCATCTTTCCAGTCATATCCCTGAAGCCTTACTACTTTTGACGCCGTGTGCGGACGATTTTCACAATAAAACGCGTACGGATCACTTTTTAAAAATGTTTCCCCATCGGCTGTCCGTATCTGGTACTTGTAAATATCGTATTCTTTTACTTTCGGAATAAAAGCAACCCATACTCCGGTGTCGCGTATTCTTGCCATCGGATTCCTGCCGCCATCCCAGCCGTTGAAATCTCCGACGACGCTTACGCTTATTGCATTTGGTGCCCAGACTGAAAATCTTACTCCATAAATCCCGCCGATATTTTGAAAATGGGCACCGAACAGGCGATAAGCGTAGCGATTTGTCCCTTCTTTAAATAGATACAGTTCAAAATCGCTTATACCCATTGCATCTTCCAATATGAATCCCCCTTATAAGCTCTTCTTAAGATCCCCATAAAGCTTTTTATTTTTTCTATATAGCTTTAGATATACGATAATATGCAGGAAAAATATAAAATATACGCCGTGTGCATCCAAATTATTTGAAAAATATCACGGAAAGAGAGTTGTAAAAAAGATTTGGGGTTTGAATGCGAAATTTCTGTATCTCCATAAAAACATCACATTTATATTCTATTATATATATGAATGGAAAGATGAGTTTTTTACCGGCTTTTATATTTTAGCCGGATTATCTAATATATGATTGGAGGATAAGGATATGGAAAATAATAATTCTAAAAATACCAGCAGGCATGGCGGTATGTTAAAGCACGGCTTAATGATGATGGCATGCTGTCTGCTGCCTTTGGTTGTAATATTTGCATTGCCGCTTTTAAATATAAAGGGAGGAACCGTGCTTCCACTTCTTGCATCATTGGCATGTCCAATAGGCATGGTTTTAATGATGTTCGGAATGGGACATTTAGGTAAGGGCGGTTCATGCCACGGCGATGGTAAAAGCAGGCTCCCCCAAGAAAAATAAACTATTCTTTTAAGATGGCGGGCATACCTGATCCATCGGCTCAAACCTTCTGAAATAATCCATAATTATTTCAAAGAGCTGCGCGCAGTCGCGGATTTCTCCAAGCAATCATTGGATCTTTAGAGCTTTAAGGGCTATCCTTGAAGCTCCGTATGCGGCTTCTTTGCTTAGTTTTTTTATGCTTATAAGAGGATATTTATCCTTTGCTAAATTCGTGAAACTATTAAATATAAAATTATTTTTAACTATTACGCTCCCGTTTACCACAACAGTCGTACTTACATTTTCATATTTCATCGCTTTTATCACTGCATCGACCAGCATGAATAATTCACTTGATGAATTTTGCAATATCACTTCAGCTTTTTTATCGCCATTTTCAAAGGCTTTATTGACTGTTTTGGAGTAGTAGGCTATCTCGGACTTCTTTAAATCTTTTTTATATATTCTATCGACCATGCCCTCCACATTTAAAACACCCATTTCCTGTTCGAGCATGGGCAGAAGCTCCGTATACGGCTCTCTTCCGTCATAGCACTTAAGGGCTGCTTTAATTCCCTCAAGCCCTATATAATAGCCGCTTCCTTCATCGCCGAGTATATGCCCCCATCCTCCTGACCTGTATCTTTTTCTGTACCTATCGATACCGTATGCAATAGAGCCGGTACCGGCAATCAGAACAACACCCTCGACATCTTTGCTTTCCGCAGCCAGAACTATTTCCGCATCATTTGTAACAATAACATTACCTTTTATGCCAATGGACTTTATCAATGCCGCAATATCCGACTCCCCCTTTAACTCATGAACGCCCGCCGTGCCGATGCAGACGGAGGAGCAATCATCGATTAGAAGCCCCGATTTTGATACGGCATTCTCTATCAATTCCTTTAATACAGTATGGACCTCATCTAAGGATGCGGACTTAATATTTGTGGGGCCTCCAAGGCCTCTCGAAATTATCTTACCGTTAAGATCGGCAATATTTATGACGCTTTTCGTCCCGCCGCCGTCTATCCCTATTACATACTTCATAAAATTTCTTCCGCTCCTTGTTTTTATATTCTTTACAGGTACATTAGGATGTATAAAGATTATTTGAAAAATATTATGGAAAGAGCAATGCGATTGAAATAATATTCTTCAAATATAAAATATATATCCTGTGCATTAAAATTATTTAAAGAGTATTGATGTATTTATACATCTTTTAATACCATTACGGAATACGGAGGTATGTCTATATCTCCATTATATAATTTACCGGTTATGAGATCTCTCATGGCACTTTTCAGGCTTAACTTGCCGGTGCGATTCTCAAGCTCAAGAATCACCATCCCCGATCCCGCCTGGCCACTTCTCGGCACTGCGAGTACATTTTCGGACGCTGCTACAGGAATGATATCCGCTTTTTTTGATGCATTCAAAGCTAAAGACTTAAGATCTTCCCGCACAGGCAAAGTTCCAAGGATTATGACCTGACCCTTGCCGATATCGCATTTTGCTATCGCAGAAAGCCCTGACAGCGGCCCTTCAGTATAGTCGGCTATAGATTTTGCCCCGCGTGTTTCAAAACCGTCATACCATACGGAGCCGTCGGATTTATGCCCATCCTCCCATTGAATAGTAAAGTCCTCAGGATCCCCCGGTATTTGATATTTGCAATAAATATTGCATAGATTCTCTAAATAACCAAACGGTGCCTTAGCGTACTTCGTTGCATCGATGGTCCGGATATCGGACATCGGCCCTACGATCCATATGCCACCATTATATACCCATTTCTTTATGCGTTCAATCAGGCCGCCTTCTTCAAGCGTCGGCAAGAATGGAGACAGCAAAACCCTGTAACCGTCAAGCGAAGATGCGGGATCTATGATATCAGGCCGAATCTGAGATTCGATTAAAGGCTTATAAACCTTATTGATAATTTTATCCGCATATTTGAACCCGTTTACCATAGGCTGAAATTCGAACAGCCACCATGCATAACCTGAAAAGTGTATGGCAAATCCCGATTTAACAGGACGGGTATTATTCAAAAACTCCCCTGCTTTTTTAAAACCTTCCGATACCTCTTTTACTTCGTCAAATATGTGAAGGGGCCTGCCGGAACTTGAAATAACGGAACCGTGCATGAGTTCCTGACCGCTCCAGTGCGCACGCCAGAGCCAGTACAGGTTGGCCTCTCCTCCTAATGCTATGGGCAGCCATGAATTCACAACGCAGAACCCCTTCTTTTTATATCCGTTTGCAGAAGTCGAACCGTTCCAGCATGTCTGCGTTTCGGTATTCCAGAAAGGCGACTGCTTTAAAGGCCTTATAAAATCCATCCAGAAAGCAGCCTGCCATAGATTTTCCATATCATTGTAATGATTAAACTGCATTACATTTAATACCTGGCTCATTTTATAATAATTGACGCCATTTACGGGCATCATATCAGTGCCTACAGGCTGATTTGTAAGTTTCTGCAATATATCGCTCTGAGTTTTTGTAAATTCTACGTATGAATCGGATTGAAAATTCATCCAGGCCGTAAGCAGTGAAGGATGGTGCCACGTATCGGAACGTGGAATAGGTAATTGCTCAAAGGACTTATATGTCTGGCTCCATAAGTCCGTACCCCATATCCTGTTTAAGTCATCTATGGTTTTGAACTGCCGGCGCATGGCATCTATGAACTTTTTGTGACACACAGGACAGCAGCAGCCGCGCTTCTGCGCCGGATACATTTCATTATCGATCTGCCAGCCGATGACGTTTTTATCCCTTCCAAACTCTTCGGCAAGCCTGGTAACTATTTTTATGCAATATTGCCTGTATACAGGATTGTTAGGACAAGCATGTCTTCTTGCCCCATGCTGCTCTCTCGTACCATCATCATGCACCACCAGAACTTCGGGATGCTTTTCCGTAAGCCACACCGGCGGGGTACACGTCGGAGTGCACATAATAACAGCAATGTCCGCCGCAGATAATTTATCTACCACATTATGCAGCCACTTAAAATCATAGACACCCTCCTCTGGCTCCATACGGCTCCATGCGAATTCCCCTATCCTTACCACATTTATGCCTGCCTTTTTCATCATTGATATATCCCGGTCGATTTCCTCAAACGGCCAGTCTTCAGGATAATATGCTGCACCTAAGTAAGGCGATAAATTCTTCATATTCATTTCTCCCCTTTCAATTCTTTATATTTATTTTTGTCTATCCCCTTTTATTAACTTTAATTATCCCTTCATTCTTTTATTAAACTACTAAATATATTATAATTTTCTATTCAATCACAATCAACTATCTGTCAGTTCGATTTTCATACAATTTAATATTATTTGAATATTGGATTTTTATCGCATTCTTAACTTCTTCGATATTATTTTTGCAGATAACTGCTCCATCTGTGCAACTAATATAAATTCCTGTATCCCCTGGTCCTTTAATATAATTATTTTTAATGGTAATGTTCCTATGCACACCTGCAACTGGAATTTCACACTCAGTTAATACGCTAATTCCAGAAGTTCTTTTATATGTTCCAGGACCATATCCACATCCAATAAACCTATTATCGCGGATTACTATATCCCTTACACCCATGGATTCGAACCATCCTGTTGCGGTATCTATGTGTATGCCTGTACCTGTACAGTGGTCAAATGTACAATCTTTGACAATTACTCCTCGGGTCTGTATAAGAAGTCCTCTGGCACGTATATTCTTTACCAGGCATCTAACGAATCGGAGTTTAGCAGTTCTTGACACATTAGAGATCAAGTCAGTGTTATCAAACGATTCAGGCAACGGTTGAGAAAAACGAATTGTACAACTCCAATCTTCGGGATCTGTTTCGACGAACTTAATTTTCCCGGAAGCATATGGCAAAAGTGTATCCCTTCTTATAAATTCTACACAATCACCTGCAGATGGACTGTCGAAAAGACAATCCTGAGTTACAGCTTCTATAGTAGCCAATATGGTACGATCATCAAACCGCTTTTTTACAGAAAAATAGAAACTGTGAACATTGACTGCATCATCTCCCATACCCTGAAAATAGCAATCCTCAAAGTCAATTGTGCCAGTACAACTTATAAAATGTGCAGCATCGGTATTTACTGACATTATCCTTTCGTCTCGCGGTATAACTTTTAACTTTCTAAATATGAAATCTTTGCTGCTGTGGCCTATTATACCCATGCCGGGGTTTGCATTAATGGTCACGTTCTCTACATTTACATTGGTACAATTAAAGAAATATAATGCCGGGCGATAATTGCCAATATGCCTAAACATCAAATAAGAACCTATTTGAACCCTGCCAGAATCCGGAAATTTAAAGCGAACAACCTGAGGAGCTATAAGTTCCATCGATGTTCCGCGGCAGAAAGGGCAAAATACCCCGAATCTCCTAGTTGCAGGATCATAATCCTGGAAAGACCATACCGGTTCGCCACCATTAATAAAATAATTATCAAAAATTTTAGCTTTTATTGTATCATTTTCATTATTAAGAACTCTTCCTTCCGAAAACATAGGACGGTTCCAATCAATCGAAATATTTTTTATCAGCACATTGCTGCAGTTTATAAATTCAAACGGCTGAATAAGCCCTTCAAATATTATTGTAGAACCCTGACCGTCTATTACAAGATTGTCACAATTTTTAAATGAAACTGCTCTGTTAAAAGGGATGCCGCATCTTCCCCATTTTGTATCAGGATTTATATTCCCTATCATAAGATTTTTAAAATCTCTTATGGATTTTTCATCTTTAAAAATATATTTTCCCCTCGGTAAAATTATTTTACCGGTCTTAAATTTGCAGCATTTATCAACAGCATTCCTAAGTGTTTCCGAAATATCCATACCATCACAAAACTCATGCGGCCTATCAACTTTCATTTTATACACTCCTCAATATATTTCTTTATGTTTCCCACTCTAAAACAGTCCTGTAATATATAAAAAATTATACTTACAAAAAAGTTTATTCTCAGAAAAGTTATCAAAAAGTAATAGGAAGCTTAACTATGGCAGCAATTCCTCCATTTGCTCTGCTGCGCAATTCCAGTCCGTATTCTTTGCCAAAATATAGTTTTATTCTTTGATTAATATTTGCCAAGGCTAATCCATCTTTGGGTGCGTCTATAGTGTCATTAATGGCTTCAGTATCAAGTTTCTTATTAATATCAGCAAGACGCTGTTGATCAATTCCTACTCCATCATCATCTATTTCACACCATAAACAGCCATCAATACTTCGAATAATTACTTTAATATCGAGATCGCCACCTTTACCCTTAAGCCCGTGAACAATACAATTCTCAATTAATGGTTGTAGCGTAAGGCAGGGTATTTTGCATGCTTCAAATTCAAATTCGTGGGCAATATCATAACGCACATGCAAAGAATTATTCAGCATTAAATTCTGAATTTTTATATAATCTTTTGCATTGTCAACTTCCATCCCTAATGTGCTAAGCTTTTTGCCAAATGAAAAATTATATCTCATCAGTTTCCCTAACGCAGTCAATCCATCTGATATTTCTTCCTCATCTTTTATCTCTGCCATCATCTTTAAAGTCTCTAATGTATTATAAATGAAATGAGGGTTTATTTGTTTTTGAAGCACGGCAAGTGCCATATCCTTTTGCGCGATTTGAGCTTTATAGACTACATTGATTAAATCATTAATTTTGGCAGCCATCATATTTATATTTTCAGCTATTTCAGTTATTTCATCTTTTCCTTTCACATTAATGGATATGTTGAATTCTCCATGTTCTATTTTTTGTACAGCTTTGAGAACTATTTTTAATTCTTTTAGAAGCAAATGTGCGGATAAATAAGATAGACTGGAAAGTATAATAGTACCTGCGGTAAAAATAAAGATAAAAATATTTCGCGACCGCACTAATGGCTTGGAAATTTCAGATATTGGGATGGCGCTTATAAAATAAGTCCCGGGAAAGTTGATTCTTTCTATATTTATCAAATAATTATTTCTATCCAAAGCAACACGCAAATTTTTACCGGAACTAAGTGATTGTAATTTATTTTTGCAAGTATTCAAAATTTTCTTGTATAATATTGGATTATCGCTATATATAATGTTCTTGCCCTGTATTATAGCAATGGTATTTCCAGGCTGATCGACATAAACAGAGGAATCGATTAAAGTATTAACATCTATTTCGATTTCTATATAAGTGGTATTATCCTTGTCATCTATATTCATTGGATAAAATAGTGAAAAAACTAGTCCACCTTTAAATGGTGAATATTTATACAGCCTTGCCGGATGCACATCTTCCCAATAAGAATTTTTATGACTTAGTTGGGACTTTATATTTTTAAACCATTTCTCTTTTTCATAATCCTTCGCCCAGTAAAAAGATTGGCTTTCCGGTATGCTTTCATTATAAGTAAAAAATCTAAATTTATTAATATATGGATTCTTTGCCGCTTCTATCCATGAAATAAAAGGCAGTATATTATTATTCATGGCAAGTATTAATTGAGAATCAGTATAATATTTATTTGTAAAAAACTTTTTCAATACATTATTCGTTGAAATTTCATATCCGATTTTTTCTACTTGATCAATCTGATTATTTATTCTTACTTTCTCATCATAAAGTCTCTGTTCATTTATAACAAGAGTTTCATGTTCTATAGATTTTACCATATTATTGTACAGTAATACTCCGCTTATAAGAACAGGTATCGATAGAATTATGATATATGATAAAGTCAATTTACTTTTTAAGCTCATATTCTTCCTCTGCTATATATTAGATAAATTATAACGATACTGGTTGGGCGTAATTCCAGTATACTTTTTAAAAACCCTATAATAGTAATTTGTATCGATGAAGCCGACTTTTTCTGCTATTTCATAAACTTTATATTTCGGCTGGATAAGAAGAACCTTGGACTTCTCTACTCTGACTTTATTAAGGAAATCCCTATAGTTTAATCCTGTCGTTTTTTTAAAAATACAACTTAAGTAAGAAGGATTTAAATTTACATAATCCGCAACCTCCTGTAAGCTCAAATCCTTCTCATAATTTTTTTCTATATATTTTATTGCAATCCTAATTTTATTGCCTGAATTAATTTGATCATTATCCCCTTTGTTCTCCCATATCTTTAATATGATTTGTTTAATGCTAATCTTATAATCAGAAATTGAACTGCATATTTTAAAGAGTCTGGCTGCCTCAATCGGAATATCAAATATATTTCTGCCAGCGGCAGTCATATTGCTCAGCAACAATTTTTCGATCGAATCCTTAATTACTTGAGGTATAGCATTGGATTTTTTAAAAAAACAAAATAAGCTATCAATGCTGCTTGATAATCCCATGAAATTTTTAACCTTTATAGCATTGGAAATTTCCTGAAAATAAACATCCAATGATAGTTGCTGTGTTTTGCATTTCTTTATTTCAATATATGAAAATATCCGTCTTCTGTCATCGACCATCCTGAAATCTAGAGCCTCTTCAGCATGTAAAGCTAGTCCATGAAGCATTTTTACGTCTTTAGACCAATCGCTTATGCCTAAACTTGCATCGCTTCCAAAAGAATCTACTCCGTTTGATATGGCAGATACTACCCCATTTAGCTCTTCTTTATTTATATTTACAAGGCATATTATATTATTGTACTTATTTATATATATACAGCATATATAACGTCCAATGTACTTCACAAAATAGTTTTTCGCAAGATCACTTTTCTGACTGCAATACATTGCTATAACACAAAAACCTTGTTTTGCAAAAGCAATTCCAGCATCTGCTATTACTATATTGGTAAACTGCGCATCATTTTGTCCATCAAGTATTTCCTTAAGCACAATTGACTGATATTCTTTAATTTTTATGTCTTTTATAGCTTTCTGTCTTATCTCTTCTTCCTGCATTTTGAGCTGGTTTATTATTTTTATCAGGACATTATATAATTCATCTTTCCCTATAGGCTTCAAGAGATATTCATTTACATTAAGGCCTATAGCTTTCTGAGCAAATGAAAACTCATTATAACCGCTTAAGATTATTGATTTTATATTTGTATTGAATTTTCTTATCTGTCCTATTAAATCAAGGCCATCCATAACCGGCATTTTTATATCAGTAATTACAATATTAGGAGAAAATTTATATACATATTCCAACGCTTCCCGGCCATTTCTTGCCTCATAGAAAATATCGATTGGCAATCTCATTTTACTTATCATTTTTATCAAACCTTTTCTAATGATATCCTCATCTTCAGCAATTAGAATACTATACATAAGCCATTCCTCCATTGGCCAAAATTTCATGATATACAGAGTATAATAAATACTCCATTGTTTAAATTGAAAGTTAAACTAATTCCACATTTATAATAATCAGATAATAACATGTCAAACAAGATAAGCTAAAGCATGCTTCTGCATTTCTTTTCCCGGAATAATTAAGCCTTCAATCTTACTTTCTTAACACTAATGCCAAACCGGGATAGGAAAGATCCCCAGGAGTGGCACCAAGAGTTCCAATTTCCTTTATTGTCTTTCCATCAAGGGTAATATGATGTCCGTCCATGTGAATCCTGTCGGTAATTTTTAGAGCCTCATCAGTTGAAAGATCCTGTGCCCATACATCCATACCCTCTACTGATTCTGAAAAATCAATTGTTAAACTTCTGTATTCACCGAAAATCCCTATAATTGTATTTATGCTGTCTACTTTGATAGTTATATCGGCAGATGGTATTATTAAGCCCTTTCCTAAATACGTCCTCGGTATCGTAGCTATAGATACAGCACCGCTAATCGGATTTTTCGATGCAACTACAAAAGGTCTATCATTAAGAGCAATTACTTCTGGAATATCCATTCCACGGCTAATTGCCATCGGAGCACTCTGATTCTCAGATTTAAATTCTACACCTGCCCAATCATATGTTTTATCAAAGAACCAGCTATCGCATAATATTTCTTTGGATTTATGGAATTTATTCATCCAAACTCCATATGGCGGTGCAATTCTATGCCATCTTACTGTACGAACTATTTCATCAATTCTAAGCCTTCTGTTGCCCTCATCAGGGATTATACTCTCATTCCAAATAGGATGCCTCATAACGCCAACGATACATCCAAGAGCAGCACCTAAATATAATTCATCTTCGACATTAAGTATGCCGTCACATCCAGATTCCATCCTTTGATTGGCCAGAAGTTCAGATACTCTGTCTATAGTGGAAGCCGCCGATAATTCCGATGTTACATCATAAGTTCTCAATATATCGCTAAAACTAAGTACATCGACGTTTTTGTCAAGCCAATCTCCCGATGATGAAAACCTACCGTCCTTAGTATCCGGAGAATTAAAAGGCCCCATACAATAGGCATGCTCCACTTTCAATAATGGAGCTTCTTCTTTGGCAATCTCTGTAAGCATTCTTCGAAACTCCATGTCATGAGCATGTATGCCCCAGTCTACCTTCCAATAGTTTATTCCTGCATAGTTACACCATTTAGCTCTTTCACGCCAATATTTTTTAAGATAAGATATATCGAATTCAGTTCCTCGCTTTTCCCCCTCGGCCTGCGCGGAAATCCATAGGCCTGCACCTCTCCATCCAAGAGATTTTACCATAGTATCAAGTTTTTTAAGCCTTTCTGCAGGATTCCCATTACAACTGGGAAATCTCTTTTCTGATAATTTGCATGATCCAAAAGCACTTATATTTTTGCCAGGATTCTGATTGTAATCAACATCCCAACCGTCATCAAAAACTACATATAAATCATTTCTGCATTTACTGAAATATTTGCTTATAATTCCAGGCGAATCGAATAATAACTTTTCATTGAGATTATTTCTTACTTGAACTACGCCTTCTTCTCCACCGGCAAAAGATGGAAGTGATGTATACTGAGTATTCCAAGTACACCAATAATCATAAGAACCGGCTGGTCCTTGTGGAATTAAATTCATTTTATCTCCCTCCCCATATAAATCATTCAATACATGATATAATGGAGAAGCTCATATACCTTCCCTATTATATCATGTATCTTAGATACTTGGTGTTAATTATTTTTTGATAGCTTGGCTTTCCAATTTTCAGTGTAAAACTTTTCAAGTTTGGAAGCCCCCGCCTTTTCACAAGTATTTACAAACTCATTATAAAGGCTAGTAACTTCATCCTGACTCTTTGCGAATACAATTTTTACTGTATATTCCTTGATTAAATCATCTATCTTCTGATCTATAACCGACTCATCGCTTCCGCCCGGAACAACTATATCATACTCAGGCGTATAAACGACCTTCGGGGCATATATCTCGTTCATCTTTTTCATCAAGGGATCGTCAGGATTCCACGTTGCAATGTAATTAGCTTCATAATCCAATACAAACATGGAATAGGCACCCAACCCGTTTTTACGTTCCAATCCAGCCCAGTCGGCAAGTTTAGCATCCATATATTCCTTAAAATAAGTTGGCTTGCCATCGATCACTTTATAATGAGGGCCGTTTACCGGGTCTCCACTATATTTATCTCCTTCAACTCCCCAGTTAAAAGCTTTCCATCCTGCTTCCGAATTGGCATATTCAAGGAAACGAATAGCGCGTTCTGGATTTTTGCATTTTTTTGTGATTCCAACAGCATACCAGCCAGTACCATATCTCACTTGTTTATAAGAATCCCATGGAGCCATTGGCTGATACGTAGTTTTAGGATTATCACCAGGTATTTTGCCAGTCTCACCTATAGTCCATGTATATGATATAGGCAGACCTTGTTTTGTCTTGCCGATAGAGATCTCTGTATTGTCAACAAAAGACTCTTTTGTGAGTAAACCGTTGCTTGCCATTTGATTCATCCATTTTAGCATGTCAAGATATTTAGGATCCTTGTATTGCATTTTAAGAGTATCGTCCACCTTATAATAAGGTTCTATACCAAAATGAGTTGTCAACGGTCCAGGACCACTAAGGAAACTTCCATCTCCACCGTAAAAAGGGATTTTATCCGGATGTTTGGCTTTTAATTCTTCCAGAGCTTTCATAAAATCCTGTGGATTTTTTATCTCAGGTTTTCCAATTTCATCGTAATAATCCTGCCTGATCAATATAACACTTTGATTTGTTCCCACAAGAGAATTATATTTCTTGGCATCTTCTCTATACTTTGGACCTTCTACAAAGTTTGCAAAATAATAAATTTTGCCATCTTTATACTTATTTATTTGCAGATGCTCAGGCTGTAAAGTGCTCTTCATCTTAGGAGCATATTTATCCATAAGCTCATCCAACGGGAAAAGTTGATCGTTTGCGATCATTTGATCCCAGGCCGGATCATTCTTGCTAAGTATCATGTAATCTGGCAGATCACCGCTGGATACCATTAAACTTACTTTCTGAGTATCATTAGCTACGGGCTTGCTTGTCTTGACAGTTACACCTGTCTCTTTGGTTATTCTCTTGGATGTGGGATCATTACCCCAGTTATCCATATTTGACCAGTTACCATCCACATAAGCAGTAAGTGTAATAGGTGAATTATCGTTTTCGCCTTTTGGATTAACATTTGAAGAACCCTTATTCTTGCTTCCAGAACATCCTGAAAGTATTCCTAAAATTATCAGCACTGTTAAGAGCAAACTTGCCATTTTTTTAAAAGTCAATTTCATAATATTTCCTCCTTTTTATTAAAAATAATCAAGAAAAAAGTCTCCATTCTCAAACTTAATCTAATCTAAAATCCTATATTTACTATTTTT
Organism: Clostridiales bacterium; assembly: GCA_030016385.1. Lineage (NCBI taxonomy): Bacteria > Bacillati > Bacillota > Clostridia > Eubacteriales > Clostridiales bacterium. The sequence continues at coordinate 25,444 of JASEJN010000010.1, forward strand.
AAATGATTTGCAACTATATAGGTGCTCTCATATATATCACTTCCTCGTTTATTTTATTTTTAGCAAACCAATGGTTATACTAATGCAAATGCTTAGTATTTCTATTCTCTTGGATTTTATATTAGAAACTATCAAGCTTTTATAGCTCCTACCATTATGCCCTTGACAAAATATTTCTGTAAGAAAGGATAAACCATCATAATCGGCACTATTGAAACCAGCATGGTAGCATGGCGTATGGAATTTACTGTGGGACCTGTTTTCATGCTTCCGATATTTACACCGGCGCTGCTGAGCATCATCTTGTTAAGTTTTTCCTGGGCTTCAGCGGAATTTACAAGTCTCATCAATATTGTTGGAAGAGTCATCAGCTTTTCATTAGTGACAAAATAAGCTGAAGTGAACCAATCATTCCAATGGTAAACCCCCACGAAAAGTGCTACAGTAGCAAGGACAGGCTTTGATAAAGGTATCACTATTTTACGAAAAATTGTAAATTCTCCTGCACCGTCAATTTTTGCCGACTCTATAATTGCTCCTGGTAGATCCCGAAAAAAGCTCATAAACAACAACATGTTAAAGACATTAATTAATGAAGGTATAATGTATACAGAAAACGTATTTATAAGGTGCAAGTACCTTAGAACTAAATAATAAGGAATCAAACCGCCGCCAAAATACATAGTAATAATTGCAATTATAGAATATAACTTTCTGAATTTTAATTCTTTCCTCGAAATTCCATAAGCCATCATGGATGTAAAAAATACTCCTGTAATTGTACCTATCAATGTTCTCAAGATATTTACAATATAACTGTTATACAATGTTTTTTCAGAAAATACTATTTTATAGTTTTCAAGAGTTACTTTTACAGGTAAAAAATATATCTGAGTTGCCATTGCAGCTTGACCATCGCTTATTGAAGATATAAAGCTATAATAAATTGGATATAAAGTAATAAAAAATATAATAAAGGCAATTACACAGCATGTAATATTGATTATATGATCTTCTGCAGATAACTTTATTGAATAATTTAGCTTCATTTCTAAATGCCACCTTCTTCAGAATATTCTATTTCCGGAAATTCTACCTGACAGCCAATTTGCAAAAACTAATAAAATAAGGGAAATTAATGACTGAAATAAGTTGACTGCTGTAGCGAATGAATATCTCATCGTTTTAAATCCCATATCGAGCACATAATACTCAATAATATAGGAAGTTTGTTTATTAAATGCATTGCCAAAAAGATAGGATTGATCAAGATTTCCTCTGAAAAGACCGCCTATACTGAGTATAAACATTATTGCAATTGTACTTGCTATACTTGGCAATGTGATATATATTATCTGTTTTATTCTGCTTGCACCATCAATCTTGGCAGATTCATAGAGTTCAGGATTTATGCCGGCAATAGCGGCTATGTATATAATCGCGCCCCAACCTATTTCTTTCCATATATCAACAATAATTGCAAGAATCCTAAATTTACCAGAGTCAGTCCAGAACTCTATAGGCTTGCTTATTAGTCCTGTACCTATTAAAAAATTATTGACAAGTCCCCTTGGATCGAGAAGGTTTGACCATAATGCGGCGACTACTACATAAGCTATAAAGTGAGGAAAATAACTGCTCGTCTGAACTACCTTTTTATAACGCAGGTATGGGATTTCATTGAGTATTAGAGCAAAAATAATAGGTGCTGGAAAGCATATAAGCAGTCTTAGCAAACTAAGTATCACAGTATTTTTCATAGCCATGATAAAAGTACTGTCAGTGAAAAAACTTATGAAATGCTTCAAACCCACCCATGGGCTGCCAAGGAAACCCTTTGCAATTGTGAAATCCTTAAAAGCGATAATAATACCAAACATCGGCAGATAACTGAATATCAAAAGAACAATTATACCTGGCAAAACCATAGCTTGTAATGGCATTTGACGTTTTATTGATAACAGATTAGATTTTGATTTTAAAAAATTTTTCATATTTACCGTCCTTCCAGTCCTAGTTCAAAATACTTTGATTTTAATTAGCAAATATCTGCGATAATTAAATTTATATTGGCTTAGCCGCTAAGTATTAAAATATACCATATAAAAGCAATAGTTTTTATTATCAAAACTTTTTAACTTCTTATACATAAAGCTTAACATTTGCATATATAACTTTCACTGTACTCTATTTATATTTGCTATAATATTTTTGGCTTTTACATAGAATTTTGGGGGTTAATAGAAATAAACTTGTGATGAATGATCCTCATCAAGATATGAAATTATTATTCATTCAAAGTATTGAGAAATATAAGACACAGAAACGCACACCCATTCAATAATAAGTCTTAATCCTTTTATTATAAATGTTATTTATAATGCCCTTATCTGAAAAATATAGCAAAAGGCTATAAACTTCTTTATTATCCAATTATGATAAATCCAGAAGTAATAGCCTTCTGTAAATATATTGATGTTTAAGCTATCGAATCTTCTTAGATAATTACTTATACTCAACTATTGTAAATGTTTCAAGCATATAGTAATAACTTTTTTTCTAAAGTCCGAGCTGTATTTATATTTTAGGAGTTGTTATAATTTTATAATATCAATTTAAGCTCTGCTCTTCAAAAACATTTTCACAGCATCAATTGAAGGCATTGCGCCCTGTGCACCCATAGCCGTTGTTGAAAGAGCGCCAACAGCGTTGGCGAATCTGACGCAGTCCTTTAAACTATTGCCATTTGACAGGGCATAAGCGAACCCCGCGTTGAATGAGTCCCCTGCGGCAGTAGTATCTACTGCGTCTACCCTGAATCCTGGAATATGTTCAAACATTTCGTTGCTTATTATACATGCACCTTTTTTGCCCATCTTTGCGATAACTGTTTTAACTCCCCTCTTCAAAAGCATACCGGCTGCATTTTTAAGCGCCGCTTCACTATCGATCTTCATTTTTGTCAATATTTCTATTTCAGTCTCATTCGGCGTTATATAATCTATGTATTCAAAGATTTCTTCCGGCAGCGCTCTTGCAGGCGCTGGATCCAGTATAGTAGTTTTACCAAACTGTTTTAACTTTTTCAATGTATACAAAACAGTGTCAATTGGTATTTCAAGCTGGAATAAGAATATATCGCAATTGCATATGACATCCCATTTGCTGTCTATAAATGATACATCCACTTTCCCGTTTGCTCCGGGTATAATTACAATATTGTTTTCGCTTGTGCTTTCAACTTCTATAACGGCGATACCCGTTGAAATGCCATTTTCGATTCCGACGCCGTGGGATTTGACATTGTTTTCTTTAAGCACCTTAAGGTACATATCTCCATACAAATCGTCACCTACTTTCCCGACCATGCTTACATCAGCGCCCAATCTTCCTGCAGCGACAGCCTGATTTGCACCTTTTCCACCAGGAAAAGTGTTAAAGCTTTTGCCCGTAATTGTCTCCCCCGGTTCCGGAAAACGCTCGACGGATGCAACCAAATCCATATTCAGGCTTCCTATAACGCATATTTTTTTCACTTTATTACCTTCTTTCCGACCTTATCAATAATTAGCTATTCTAATTCTACCAAATTGTATGAACAATTTCACAATAATTTTAACACATATTATATAAAAGAACTATTCATCGTCCCACTAAATGCAAAAAAGGCATGCAAATATGTAATTTACATGCCTTTTTGTATTATATGATCAGATATCTCTTCTGTTTCCAAGCTTTCTGAACATATCCCTAAAGACTTCATTCCTATGTATAAATGTGGCCGTTTTAATAAAATGTCTTCCAGTATCTTTGCTCCACGTACCCTCATCCGTAACAATCGGGCTGTGAACCATATCTGTCGGCACCCATTTTTCATTTATCAAATATGCAATGGTTGATATATCCCATATTTCCTTGGCCCATCCAAAGCGGTCGCTTTTATATGCCTTAAATAATTGGACCAGCGCATCGCATATTGCATTTTTACCCGAAAGATACGCCTCGAGTTCCGGTACGGTAGTTAGAAGATGTGATGCCACACCCATACAGGGGATTTGTACAACAGGCACTCCGCTGTCGAATATAACCCTTGCCGATAAAACATCCTGATAGAGATTGAACTCTCTTGTATTCTTCCAGTATAGAGGATGTCCGCCGAGCCATACAACAACTATTTTATTTATGATTTCAGGCGCCATAAGTATTGCCGATGCAACATCCGTAATGGCCGCAATAGCTGCAATATATAAAGGGTTTTCCTCCGAATGGTTTTTCGATAGTTCTATGATATTTTTTGCCGCCTCGCTTGAAACCGGCCTATCCGTATCCTTTAAATAGCTGTCGGACCCCTTATATACAAAACCTTCAGGTGATATGTCCATTTTGCCTAAAAGTCTTATTATTTCATTATAGCTTTTTTCCATTCCATCTTTCGGGCCGGCAGATCTATTATTAAAAAATGGCGCGGCATATACTGCCTTTATGTTAAGCCTTTCAGGGGAACTTAAAGCATATACCAGCGCGAACTGGTCATCCACCTCATTGTAAGTATCGGTATCCAAAACCATATCTATCTTGCCCTCAGGATATTTTAGCATCTTAATGATTCTCTCATTATCCGGTTTGGTAAATTTCATAACTTTTCCTCCAGTCTGCATTCAGGCGCTGCCGCCCTTTTCGAACTATTCTGGAATTATTATCCCATTTTCAATATCATATGTCAAATAATAGGTATATACTGTGAGGAATTTATATTATTTGAAGAATATTATGGAAAGAGCAATTAGCGGAAAGTCTTTAGAGTCTGTTAACGCATGTTCAGGATAAGCAGAATCAATCTTTTGCAAAGCGAGTTTTGATTTTGCCCTGAACAAGTTTACAGACTCTTTAGACTGTGAGCTTAGCGATTGAAATAATATTCTTCAAATATAAAATATGCACTCATATACATCGTCCATATTTTATTCTTTAACTGCTCCCAGCATAATGCCTGTGACAAAATATTTCTGCAAAAACGGATAGACAATCAACATGGGTACCATGGCTATAAATACCTTTGCGGCATTAAGCGTCCTGTTCGAGAGTTCGGAAAGTCTTTTGTATTGCTCAGGAGTCAGATTCGTACCGGTCGGTATATTGACAACCAGTTGCTGTATATATGTCTGCAGCGGGTATCTGTCGGATGTATTCATCAATACAAGACCATTAAAAAACTCGTTCCAGTGGTAAACGCCTATAAAAAGCGTAACTGTAGCAAGCACAGGAATCGAACACGGTATGAAAATCTGGAATAAAATACGCCATGGACCTGCACCGTCGACTACTGCCGCTTCCTCAAGATCCTTTGGAAGATTTCTAAAAAAGTTCATCACCAGAATTACATTGAAAATAGGTACACCTCCTCCAAGAATCAATGCCCAGATGGTGTTTATCAGATGATAATTCTGCATTGTCAAATACCACGGAATAAGACCTCCGTTGAAAAGCATACAAAAAACAAGAATCCACATAAAAATATTTCTGGCCTTAAATTCCCTTTTTGATTTTGACAGGGGATAAGCCATCAAAACAGTAATAAACATTGAAAATGCAGACCCTATAACTGTACGCTGGATGGAAATCCAGAATGAATTAAAAAATAACTTATCGCCGATAATTTCCTTATAAGACACAAGCGAAAATCCAATCGGGTAAAATGTAACCAATCCTGCGTTTGCCGCTGCTTTATTTGAAATGGATACACATAGTGTATACCAAAGAGGATAGAAACATGTAAGCATTAAAAACCCGAGAAATATATAATTAAAAATATCAAAAATCCTTGATCCCAAATTTTTATTTCTTATCAAGATGAACACCACCCTTTAAAAGACCGTGTAATCGGCAAACCTATATGCAAGATTATATGATATTACAATTAGTATAAAGCTGATAACAGACTTAAATAAACCTGCCGCTGTGGCAAGAGAATATTGAAGATTCTGAAGGCCTAGCCGGTAAACCCATGTGTCTATGATATCACCTGTAGAATATACAAGCGGATTATACAAGTTATATACCTGGTCGAATCCTGCATTCAGCACATTGCCAAGGCTTAGTACGCCAAGAAGCACCACTGTCGTAGACAACGCCGGCAATGTAATATGCAGCATACTCTGCCAGCGGTTGGCGCCATCGATTGCAGCGGCCTCATACAAATTGGGATTGATGGAAGTCAAAGCTGCAAGAAAGATTACGGCATTATAACCAAACTCTTTCCACACATCCGTACCTATAAGCAACTGGCGGAAAATCCCTGCATCAGCCATGAAAAGCTTGGGCTGGCCTCCAAATGTCTTGATGAATGTATTGATCACTCCGTTATAGCCAAAGATACCTATTACAATCGTCGCCATTATAACCCATGATAGAAAGTGCGGAAGGTATACTACCGTCTGTATCAATTTTTTATATCGAAGATTGACAACCTCATTGAGCAATAATGCAAAAATCAACGGTATCAGTAAATTAAATACCAATTTCCCAACAGCTATTATAATCGTATTAGCTATAACAGTTTTACTGTCGTTTAATTGAAACATATACTTGAAATTGTCAAGTCCGACCCATCTGGAATGAAATATGCCCGCTCCCGGATTGAAATTTTCGAAAGCCATAACAATGCCGAACATAGGAACTATACTGAACATGAAAAGCCAGATCATTCCTGGAAGCAGCATCAAATAATAATATTTTTCAAATCCTCTTTTTCTCACAACTATCGTCCCCCTATCTTAAGTGCTATTACAACAAAGACGTTGAAATTTCTCCAACGTCTTTGTTGTAATAAATTACTTCTTTAAAAGCGCCTTAACTTCCGTTGTTATCTGATCGCCGCCCTGCGATTTCCAATCGGTCACGAACTTATCAAATGAGCTTACAGGCGACTGGCCTATAATAATCTTGAGCATCGTTTCATCTTCCATTTTCTTTAAATTAGCCCATTTTACCTCCATTGTAGGAGTCTGGCTGTATGTTACACTGTATACTTTTTTGTCGATCGGTATTGTGGCAAAGGAACGATCACCTATCATAAGGGAATACAAGCGTTGAAAATCCCCAAAGTTGCTCATATCAAAATTGCTTACATTTAAATTATCAAAAGGAGGCTTAATAACTTTTTGAACTTTGGTTGCATCGCTGTACATCAGCTTATACAGGCTATTGGGCTTATTATAATCCTCCGGTTTTGTCTCACCTTTGAGCACCTTAAGAAGTTCCTTGTATTCATATTCGGTTTCATTCGCCGCCGCCATGACATTACGAAGAGGATACCAGCCGATGCTGACCGATACATCAAACTTGGCTTCATCGCGCACAAGGGCATTATTCATAATGAGTATAGCCTTAACGGCATCTTCGCTTGCCTTTTTGCTGATAAGCGTGTAACTGCTTCCCGTGGTCTTCATATGGGCATTCCATTTGCCGTCATCGGTATACACAGGATATGCCTGCCAGTTGGCCTTGGGGTCATTTTTAAATGAATCCCCGTTGCCATATCCTCCATTCCACCATGGGCCGAAGAATATACCGCATTGGTTCGAATTGATAGGATCGCCGACATTGTCGCGCGTCCCCATCTCGGGATCTATAAGTCCCTTTTTATACCAATCGGCTAAAAGCGTCAATGTCTTTTTAGTACTTTCACTTATGGAACCGTAGCTTACGGTGCCGTCTCCATTATCCAGCCAGTATCCAGGATATGAATCCATTGCGCTGAATACAGGATCAAATCCGCACATATTATTAGATGATGTTAAAAAAGTACAATAAAGGAATGTGTTCTTGGATGGGCCTGCAATACCGATAGTTTTATCACCGGCCACTTTATTATCAATAAACGCTTTTGCTGTTTTTTCAATATCACTTAATGTCTTGGGAACGGGCAGTTTAAGTTTGTCGAGCCAGTCCTTGCGTATCCACATTATATGGACACCATCGGTATCGACTGTTATATTCGGAAGCGAAACCATCCTTCCATTATAGCTTGCATTCTCCATTGCACGCCCTTGAGTGCTCTCCATGATTTCCTTCACCTGAGAGGATTGATACTGTTTGAATAAGTCCGTAATATCGCAGAGCAGTCCCGAGCTGGCGGCTTTTGTCATATATGTGCGGTCGGCCGCCACCATCCCATCCGGCAATTTACCGGAGGCTATACTAAGGCTTACCTTTTGGTTGAAGTCGTTCCCCGTAGCAGCTGTCCAGTCTACAATAATATTTATATTATATTTCTCCTTGACATAACGGGTATACTGGTTGCTTCCTGCACTGTCACCCTTCGGCAGCGTCTTATCAGTCGGATCAACGCTCATGCCTATGTGTACATCGACAGGATTTGTAAACTTTCCAAAGGCAGGATCATCACCGACAAGTTTATTTGTAGATTCACCTTTGTTTGCAGCATTTTTAGTAGAATTTTTCGAACATGCCGCTAATATGCCTAGAGATAACAAAAATGCCAGTATAATTGATAAAATTTTCTTTCCCAAAATGACCACTCCTCCTTTAATTTTATATATTCATCATATCATAAAGAATTACCTTATTATGTAAGGTATCTGTTACATGTTTATATGACAATACCATATAAAATTAGATGAAGGATGATAATTGTTCTGAAAATTCAAATCACTTATCCCTATTGTGAAATTTCAATCTGAATTCTGACGGCAACAAGCCTGTTTCACTATGAAAGATCTGTGAAAAATATTTTACATCGTAATAACCTACATTTACCGCTATCTCGCCTATGGACTGCTTTGATTGACATAAAAGCTGTTCGGCTGTTCTGATTCGTTCCTGGCGTAAAAAGCAGTTAAATGTTAATCCTACATACTTTTTGAAACTCTGGCAAAAATAGCTGCGGCTCATGTTGACATATTCCGCAACCACTTCGGTGCTTATGGGCGTCGAAAGGTTATTGCGGATAAACAGCACGGCCTTAAGTATACAAATGGGAGTTTCACTCAGTTTTTGAGATTTGGATACCTGTGAATATATGAAGCCGCGATAATGCTTTATCCATTCTATTGCCGAATGTATACTCTCTATATTCATCGTCAAGTCTTCTTTTATATGAAAAGTATTCTCGATATTCAGGGCAATCCGCATAAAGAGCTCCTCGATATACTTAACCGGTATATAAATCTCAGCCGTTTCTGCACACAGCTTCTGGAAATCGGCATCACTAAACAGCCAACTTAAGGAAAACCATTTTTGCTCAACTTTATTCCATTTTTCCCTGTTGAAAAAATTTTCCGGATTAATTGCTGGTCTATAATTCCCTTCATATTTTGTATCCTGCTTTAGCACTTCCTCCTTTCGAAGTTCCGTTGTCAACTTTTTCTCTATTCTATCGAAAATCTCATCATAATCTTCCATTTCCAATTGAGCTTTTGAAATATAGTCGAGTATGCCAAGGCGAAAAGTAGTCTGCACATATTCAAAATCTTCATGGAAAGTAAGTACAACAGATTGCAGGTTTGGATAAAGTTTATGCGATTCCTTTATGAGCTCAATTCCGGACAAAACGGGCATGGATATATCAACGAACATTAAATCCACGGCGTTTTCCCTCAGAAATTCAAGCGCCTTCGCGCCATTGGCGGCTTCACCGACCACTTTCATATTGTGGGAAGCCCATGGCATAATTGAAATCAGACCTTTTCGTGCCAGTTTATCATCATCAACGATTAAAACGCGGATCATATCATTATCTCCTATCTTAAAGGTAAACATAATGTTACAGCCGTACCATGCCCTGGCATGCTGTCGATAGTCATATAAGCCGAATTACCATAAAAAGATTTGAGAATTGAACGGACGTAGCGAAGACCTATCCCGTGTTTTTGAGTCTTACTGTCGTCAGGATCAGTCTGTCTTAACATTGCCAATGCATGCTCATTGATCCCTTTTCCATTATCCTTTATAACAATTTTTATATCTTTACGATTATTTACAGGCATGACATTTATCTCGATGGTTCCGTTCTCATCTATCCCGTGATATATTGCATTCTCTACAACAGGCTGCAAAATAAAACGGGCAACGGGGCGATCGAGATACTCGCCATCCTCAATATTTTCTATCACTTTAAAGTCATAACGCATCTGCTGCAGCTCAATATAAGAGCGCAATACCTTTATCTCTGTTCGAAGAGTAGCAGGCTCCTTAGACCTGCCAATATTATAGCTTAAAAGAAAATTCAATGTGGAAATTACCTTGCCGATATCATTTTGCTTATGCAAAACCGCCAACCAGTGTACGGAATTTAGAGTATTCAGCAGAAAATGAGGATTTATCTGGTATATCAGCTTCTCAAGCTCTAGTTGATGGCGCCGTTCTTCCTTTTCCTGGACATCATGCATCAATTGCTGTATTTGCTGTTTCATAGTATTGAATTTGTCAAATAGCTTGTCAAATTCATCGATCCCAGTCCTATAATGCAGCGCATTCATGTTGCCCTTCCCAATGGATTCCATCTCGGATTCAAATACACGTAGGGGTTTATAAATGAGCTGTAACAACATTATTGTTATAAATGCCATTATAATCACGGTGAGACCAAAAATAAGCAAAATATGATTCTTCCAAATATAGAACTCGTGATTATAACTAACAGCAGGAACAAGCAGCACTGTTTTATATTCGTAACCGCTTTCAGTTTGATTCCATATATATTTTCCCAAGGTGCCTGATTTTTCATCCAGGTTAAGTATCTGGCCATTTGAAAAAGCATTCAGATTGCTGCAGTATCTGACGCGATCCCTTCTATCAAGCAAAGTTAGTATATATGGCATATTTGCGCTTCTTGACAGCATATTTATATCATTTGCAGTATCCGATTTGGTTTCGACATAAATTATCCACTGCTGTCCGTTTGAAAATGTTATTTTACGTACCACTGAAACCACTTGATCCGCGCTGAACCTGCATTGCGATAAATGGGGTGATTGATATATTATATTTGCATTATCCTCAAGATCGGGCAGAGCCTGCAATGAGAAATCATCCTGCAGAGGAAGATTGGCAAAAACAGTCTGCCTGCTCTTTGGATAATAGTATGTAACCAGCTCGACGTCCGAATTTGAGAACGTAATCAATCCTATACTGCTTGCAATGCTTCTGGATAATACCAGACGATTATACGATTCTTTAGCTGCGAAATACTCTTCGACCAGGCTTCCAACATTGCCCTCGGGTGCCATCTGCTGTGTTATTTGAAGCAAGTTTGCATATTTTTGCGCAAGCTTTGCAGACTGCTGCTGCAGATCAAATGACATTACGGTTTTAATTTTATCTTCCTGTATCCTGTATATAGCATTATATGAAACAATAACCATTAAAAAGCAGCAGCACATGATTCCTGCCGTCAAAGTAATCACAATTCTATTTTTAAGGGTTGAAAGCGAGAATATACTATTTAACTTCTTTAGAAAATTTACCATATCGATTAAGTGCCACAGATAATAAAAAATTAAATTTATTATCGTGTACACCTGTCCACCTTATAATTTATTTAAATATTTAGTATATTCTTATATTCTTCATATATTTATAGAATCCTTTTTAATCCGTATACTTTACTTAAATTTATATCTTTATTGTATAATAAAAATATAAATTGAAAATCGAAAGGAGAAAAACAATCATGAAATTCAGTAACGGATGCTGGCTGAACAAGGATGGCATCGATGCATACGGCCCTGTCCAGGCCTATGATATTGAAACAGACGATAATTCGATATCGGTTTTAGCAACTACGAGATTTATAACAAATCGCGGCGATACGTTGGGAGGACCCGTCATCAAGGTAAGACTATCCTCGCCAATGTATGATACTATACGTGTACAGATCTTTCATTATAAAGGAATCAATATTAGGGGACCAAAATTTAAAATAACAAGCATGCCGGAAATAAAAACCGATATCGTAAATAACGAAACCTCAGCAAGCTTGACAAGCGGAAATCTCAGCGTAAGGATATCAAAGACAGGTAATTGGAATATGGGCTTTTATAATGGCGATGAAAGAATAACCGGCAGCGGTTATAGGCAAATTTCCTATATAAAGGATGCCAAGAACAATGCTGTTTTTATGAGAGAGCAATTGGATCTATCAGTTGGAGAATGCATATACGGATTAGGAGAGCATTTTACGGCTTTTGTTAAAAACGGACAAACTGTCGATATGTGGAACGAGGATGGCGGTACCAGCACCCAGCAGGCTTATAAAAACATCCCGTTTTATATAACCAACAAGGGATACGGTGTATTTGTGAACCATCCGGAACGCGTTTCTTTTGAAGTAGGGTCCGAAAAAGTAAATAAAGTGCAATTCAGCGTTCCCGGGGAATATCTTGAGTATTACGTAATTAACGGCCCTTCCATGAAAAAAGTTCTTGAAAACTATACGTTCCTGACAGGAAGGCCGGCGCTGCCTCCTGCTTGGAGTTTCGGCCTGTGGCTTACGACATCTTTTACAACAAACTACGATGAGAAAACCGTTACCTCTATTATAGACGGGATGGCTAAAAGGGACTTGCCTCTCCATGTTTTTCATTTCGACTGTTTCTGGATGAAAGGGTTCAATTGGTGCGATTTTCAATGGGATGAAAGAGTTTTTCCCGATCCTGAAAACATGCTAAAGCGTTTAAAGAAAAATGGATTAAAAATCTGCGTATGGATAAATCCATATATTTCTCAGGAGTCAAAACTCTTTGATGAGGGTATGAAAAACGGATATCTGATAAAAAGGCCGAATGGCGACATATGGCAGTGGGACATGTGGCAGCCTGCCATGGGCATCGTCGATTTCACCAATCCAAATGCATGCGAGTGGTTTGCATCAAAGCTCAATTCATTAATTGATATGGGCGTAGACTGCTTTAAAACGGACTTTGGCGAACGTATTCCCACCGATGTAGTTTATTTTGACGGTTCCGATCCTGTAAAAATGCACAACTATTATACATTCCTTTATAATAAGACGGTATTTGATGTCCTTAAAAAAAGATTTGGAGAAGGAAACGCTGTATTATTTGCCAGATCTGCGACTGCCGGCAGCCAGCGGTTCCCTGTACATTGGGGCGGAGACAGCACTGCGGATTATGAATCTATGGCAGAGAGCTTGCGCGGTGGATTGTCCCTATGTTTATCGGGTTTTGGTTTTTGGAGCCACGACATAGGCGGCTTCGAAAGCAAATCTTCGGCAGATGTTTATAAGCGCTGGGTGGCTTTCGGACTTCTTTCGTCTCACAGCAGGCTTCACGGCAGTTCTTCCTATAGAGTCCCATGGCTTTACGATGAAGAAGCAGTAAATGTAGTTAGGCTTTTTACAAAATTAAAATGCAGTCTAATGCCATATATTTTCAAAAATGCCTGCGAAGCCTCAAAAAAAGGTATCCCGGTAATGAGAGCAATGGTGCTTGAGTTTCAGAATGATCCATCCTGCGATTACCTTGACAGGCAATATATGCTGGGCGATTCGCTCCTTGTCGCACCTGTATTCAACAAAAAGGGTCACGTATCCTATTATCTTCCGAAAGGTATATGGACAAATCTGCTATCAGGTAAAACAATCGAAGGCGGATGCTGGAGAAAAGAAATCCACGATTATTTGAGTATGCCGCTAATGGTAAGGCCCAATAGCATCATAGCCATAGGAAGCGAAAACAGAAAACCCGATTATGATTACGTAGACAGAGTTACACTCCATGTCTTTGAACTTCAGGATAAGAGTACCGCTTCCACCATTATTTATAATATTAACGGACAAGCAGAACTCACCGTTAGCATAAGCCGGATGGGCAACTGTATAACCATCGATTCCAATGGGACTGATAAAGCATGGAACATTTTGCTTAGGGGTATATTTAACATAGATACTGCAAAAGGTGCCTCCTTTAAAATCGAAGAGCTTGGAACAAGATTGGCAATCCCGAAGCAGGCAAAGCATATAAAATGCATACTTAAATAGTATTGTCAAATCTGGTAATGAATCTGCTAAAATAGCAGATTCATTACCAGACAATTTTATCTGCGGTTTTCTCCAATTTCCTTTGCCGATAAATAATTTTTATAAATTTTTGCAAAATTAAAAGAGTCCCTTGCAGAAAATTTACAATTTACAACTGACGAGATCCTCCAGGTCGAAGATAAAATTGTCAATCCTGTTATCCCTATGCAGACCATTACAAGGGCGCCTCGATGTGCAACATCCGGCAGGCAAAGAGGAAGCAACAGCATCAATATAGGTAACAGATAGAACAATACTGCTACAATCCGTCCAAAAGGGTCAAATAGAAATATAATTGTATTTTTATCACTTCTATTAAAGATGAGTGAGGTGACCCAAAATTCCAAAAATTTGGATAGAATTACCACAAGCATCCATAAAGGAAACAGATTGCGGAATGACAATGATAAACAGGCCGCAACAATAAAGAAAAGATCGGTCATTACATCCATTATCGCCCCGATATCGGTCTGGGCGCCAAATTTTCGCGCAAGTTTTCCATCCAGATAATCAGACGTCCCTATCAATAGGAATAATACGGCACATGGCAAAAATGGACTTGAATTATGCAATACCTCGGCGCAGAACATAACTGATAGGGGTACACGTATCAATGTCAACGCATTTACTAAAATAGTTTTGGTCACTTCGATACCTCCATTCTCATATAATCGCCATGGCCATGAATGAACAATAAAAATATTCATTCAGATAGAGACAAAAATATATGTTCTCTATTTTACATCAGCGATCAGTCAATCCTTTCATGATAAACTTCACAAGCAATTTAGTGACTTCGGGGAAGTACTGGATTCCTATCTCTTCTTTATGTGTGTCAAGATAGATCACGGAATTCATAAGCGCCACAAGAAGCTCATCATCTATATCACTTCTTATTTTATTTTCCCGCTTCCATTTCTTTAACAAATCCATATAAAAGTCAAATAAAAAGCATCCGTATTTATCATTATATCGTTTTTCTAAATCACCGAAAATATCTTTATTGTACCATTCCTGAAGGATTCGATTTTTTTTTATGGCACCTGTACTCAACGACAGAAATTTAGTTACTAGAGTTATAGGATCATCATTTAAATCAAGCGATCTCACGATAGATTTTTTGGCCGCTTCATTTTCCCTGAAATAAACATCAAAAAAAAGCTCCCCTTTTGATTGATAATAGTTATAAAAAGTCCCGACTCCCACTCCCGCCTCTCTTGTTATATCGGAAACATTTACATCCTTAAAACCCTTCAAAAGGAATAATTCCCTACCAGCCTTAAAAATTTCTGCTTTCTTGTCCACCATTAACACACTCTCCGTTTTATATGAATGAATTAATTTTTTATTCATTCATATAATATAACAATTATATTTATCTGTCAAACCGCTTGATATCATTTTCTTCAATTCGTAATATGAAATATGGCATAAATAGGATTATGCTATTTCCCCTGCATCTGGCGTTCGATCCAAGCCATCAGCAGATTCACGATTTTCTCTTGTTGCTGTTCATTCAGCTCAATACCCTTCGGAACACCATACCACCTGTTAAGGCATCCTCGGCAGCAGCAGGCGCAAGCATGCTGCGCGATGAACACCGGATGACCGTGCATCGGCGTCTGCTTTCCGTCGTTTGGTATGACAGCCGGCGCCAGCCGCTGTCGGATGAAGTCTTGTGCGTGGAGGCGGATGGTATACATGCCTTTTTCCCGGACATAGGATTTGTCTTTTTCTTTCAAGGAAAAACTTGCCCGAAATTTCGAAGTCTTAAGCCTATCCAGTGCCTCATCAATTGTTTGCATGCTGATTACCTCCATCCTTAATTCCATCTTTATCTCCACATTACGCTATTGTGTAAATCAGAAAACAAAAGCGTTTTATCGATTCCTTCTTCTTCAAAAAACAACTCCATCCATCTCCATAACGCACTTCTGTAATCAATTAACACTTCGCCGCTGTTTCTCCCATAATTAGACGCAAGATATTCAAAACTCGGTATTGCATTTTGAATCTTTTCATCAAGCTCATGAAACATTCTCAAAATATCATTAATAGACATATACAGATATTGATCTATATTATCTGGCGTCGCCACCAAAAACATAATTCGCTTGGTCTGTTCAGGCGCCTGATGCTTCATAGTTGCGTCAACCCACTCGGAATTCATTTTATATCGTTTGAAATTAAAGATACTATTATTATATAAAAATTGAGGCAGTTTATTTACGGAATCAACATCCAAAAACTCATGAAATATCTTTTTTGCATTGCCGCGATAGTCCAAAAGAGAATAATGCATCCTTCCGCCTAAATGCATTAATGTATGATGTAAATTTGCGAGTTCATTTATATTGCTCCTAAGAATAAAGATACTGTTTGTAAAACTAACATCCTGTCTCTTTAACTCCTTTGAAAGCTCAAGTAAATAATCATAATACCCTTTTGCACTGACGAATGTATCATGAAGTTCTCTTGTCCCAAACCATGATATATTAGCATTTTGCAGTTTGCAATCATACTTCAGGTATGAAACCCAATCCGCGAGTTCCTTCCCTTCACGCACAGGCGTTCCATTAAGGTTTTGGTACCCCGAAAAGCATGATATTTTTCTATCGATTTCCATTGCCTGTGGTAATTGAGGATAATCAGAGCAGTTGTAAACGCCAAGTCCGACGTCAATCCCTGTACATCGATAAAATCCAATGAATTTCATTGCCAATTGTGCCAATTTATCAAAAGGAATACACGGTATTAAATTATCGCTGGAACATAACAAGCAGTGTTTACATTTGCATTTACATGAAGACACAAACCCATTCACTGTTATTTGTGCATCGGTTAGAGATAGTTTCATGTTTTTACCTCTCTTAAAATTTGAAGCTCTGTATTGGTGAACACTGTTGAATGAAATGCTTTAATTAAATATTGTGGTGGAGGCGAGGGGTATTGAACCCCTGTCCGAAAGTCAGACAATCCGAGTTTCTCCGAGCGCATTCAGTGTACTTACAGGCTGGTGGCACATATTTTTCGATATGCGTCCCGGTCCCTTTTCCCTCTATCGGTCTCCCGCTGACAGGATACCGATTTCAGTAGCTTCATAAATTCCGTTCCCTACTCAAAGCTTTGTAAGGCTCGGTTCCCCACTAGTCGACGCCCAATCCTAAGCCGTGGGATTCCTAGGTTGAACGAGCAGCTTAAATTAAGCCGCTAAAGCTAAATTATCGTTGTTGTTTATTTTTTGTCCCCAGCTTTTTTACGTGGCACCAGAGACCAAACCACGGCTCGCTTCTCGAATCCACTGTACCCCCGTCGAGACCATTTACGCCCCCATGTTAGTACCTGTTTCTAGATTTTATACTTTGTTCCATCTCTCTTTCAGCATCTTTCTTTGCCATATCTGCTCTTTTATCATAAAGCTTTTTCCCTTTTGCAACTGAAAGATTGACCTTTACTAAACCCCGTGGTGATAGGTAAAGCTCAAGTGGAATTAAAGAATAGCCTCTCTCTGACACATATGATGCAAGTTTCGATATTTCTCTTTTATGGAGGAGAAGCTTTCTATCCCTTAAAGGATCACGATTAAAAATATTTCCCTTTTCATATGGGCTTATATGCATATTATATAATATTACCTCTCCGTTTTCCACCATTGCATAGCTATCCCTTATATTAACCTTTCCTGACCTTACAGACTTAACTTCCGTCCCGGAAAGGCTAATGCCTGCCTCATATGTTTCTTCAATAAAATAATCGTGCCTTGCCTTCCTGTTCTCGGCCAGCACCTTTCTTCCTTCAGCCATAAAATCACCACATTTTATAATAAAGTGCCCATTACCGCCTGGCACTTTATTATAACATATCTATATTCTATGTCAATATTCACAAAATGCATAATCCAATATCTATACATTTGCCTCTTCGAGTGAAAAATCTATTGAACCTTCATCTACATTCACTTTTGTGACCTTAACCTTTACCGTATCTCCAAGCCTGTATATTTTTCTCAGTCTTTCTCCTATAAAACAGTGATGGTCTTCATCATAAAAATAATAATCGTCGATAAGGCTGCTTACATGTACAAGTCCTTCGGCTGTATTTTCGAGCTCAACAAACAATCCAAAGGGAGTCACACTCGATATCACGCCTTCAAAAACCTCACCTATGTGCTCTCCCATGTATTCGGCCTTTTTAATGTCATCAACTTCTCTTTCTGCTTCCTGTGCCACAACCTCCATATCACTGCTCTGTTTTGCGGCATACTTTACAAACCCTGACAGCTTTTTCTCCCTTTTTTCAGTTATCGAATTATTGAGGTATTCCCTGATAATCCTGTGAATAGTAAGATCAGGATACCTTCTTATAGGCGAAGTAAAATGAGTATAGTATTTGGCGGCCAATCCAAAATGTCCCGTGCATTCGGGGGAATATCTGGCTTTCCTTAAGGAACGCAGCATCAGCGTATTTATTATTACCTCTTCCTTTTTACCAGCCACTTTATTTACAATCTCCTGCAGGGCTTTTGGATGAAGATCGTTTATGCCCTTTATACGATATCCAAAGTTGTGTATAAAATCATTGAATGCCCTTATTTTTTCAGGATCGGGATCCTCATGTATCCTGTATATAAACGGCAGTTCGGTCCAGTACATGTGTTCAGCCACAGTTTCATTTGCCGCCAGCATGAACTCTTCGATTATCATATTCGCTATTTCCCTGTCATAAGGCCTTACATCTATGGGTCTACCCCTGTCATCAAGTGTTATCTTGCATTCCGGAAAGTCAAAATCTATGCTTCCCCTTTTCATCCTTTTCTCCCTCAAAATCTTGCAAAGTTCCTGCATGGTTCTGAATTCGTCTACCAGACCCGAATATTTTTTTATCAGTTCCTGATCATTATCCTTTAATATTTTATTTACATCTGTATACGTCATCCTTGCATTAGTACGGATAATACTTTCAAATATTTCGTGATCCTTAATATTTCCTTTTTTGTCGATTTTCATCATGCATGTCATCGTGAGCCTGTCAACATTGGGATTCAAACTGCAGACATCATTTGATAGCTTTTTAGGCAGCATAGGAATTACTCTGTCTATAAGGTACACACTTGTTCCTCTTTTTTGTGCTTCCTTGTCTATGGCATTGTTCTCTTTTACATAATAGCTTACATCCGCTATATGTACACCCAGCATATAATTGCCATTTTTAAGCCTCTCAACGGAAACGGCATCATCTAGATCCTTTGCATCGTCTCCATCTATCGTAACCATCTTAAGATTTCTAAGATCTCTTCTTCTTTTATATTCGCATGCTGGTATTTCTTCCGGTATAGCTTGCGCCGCTTTCTCAACATCCTCAGGGAATTCTTCGGGCAGGCCGTATTTTCTCATTACCGATAGTATGTCAACACCCGGTGCATTTTTGTATCCCAATATTTCTGTTATTCTGCCTTCAGGATTTCTTCTCGGTCCAGGCCACTTTGTCAGCTCGGCTACAACTTTCTGTCCTGTTCTTGCACCGTTTGTCTCCGATTTTGGTATAAATATATCCTGAAATATCCTTTTGTCATCAGGCACAACAAATCCAAAGCTTTTGCTGCCTTCAAATATTCCTACGACCGAATTGTTTGCCCGGCTCAATACCTTTATTATCTCCCCTTCAGTGCTCTTTCCCTCCTCCCTGGATTCCAATATCTTCGCAATTACCTTATCGCCATTCATAGCTCCGGACATATTTTCCTGGGAAATAAATACATCCGAAACCGTTTCGTCATCAGAAATCACGAATCCGAATCCTTTAGAATTGCCCTGAAGTTTTCCTACTACAAGGTTCATCCTCTCAGGAGCGCCATATCTGTGCTTTTTTGTCTTAAAAATAAGCCCTTCCGATTCCATTTCATCCAGTATTTTTTTAAAAGCATCTTCTTCATCTTTCTTTATATTAAAAGAAGTTAGCAGCTCTTTAAAAAGCATCGGGTTATATGCAGACTCTCTCATAAACTGCAATATTGTCTCTTTAGTGTTCATTCGTATTCCTCCAATATTCATCATCACCTGTATTAAATAAGCCATCAATCAATACAAAATCATGGGTGCATATTTTATATTCGAATAATATATACACTTCAAAAGCATATTGATTTTTCGCACTAACATATATTATACTTTATTTTCCTTTTATATATACAAATATTAACTCTAAACATCTATTTTATTATACAATAAAATTTGATATCCGGCTATTTTAAAGAACAAAGTTAATTTTGCTTAACATTGATCGATATTTGGGAAAGTGCATCCTTTTCAAATTGTTAAATTATTTTGTATTTTACTAAATTTAAAAGGTAAATAATAATAAATGTCGAATTAATATCTCGGTAAATTTTTGTATTTTTATGAAAGACTATAGAGAACACATCACGGAGGTGTATCTATGAAGGGACTAACAAGTTTTGTCTCTTTTTCGTTGTTTTTAATTTTTTTTATATCGGGCAAGGCATATGCAAATATAGCGCCCTTAAAAATATTGAAGGATGGCGTTGAACCTGTTAAAAATCCGCCTGTTAAAATAGAAAGTGCACAGATCAATGTGTCACCTTATTACAATAATATAAAATTTTCCTGTGCTTATACATTGAAGGGGATAGATAATATAGACAACCTTACGATTGGTATCCCAGGCGATCTCGGATACACTCTGGAAGCAGGATATATTGAAAATCTGAATGTATTCATCGACAATAGAGAAGTCGATTATAAAATATATAATACGGCTAAAAGCCTATCCGGTATACGGGATAATTATTCCCTGCGCTTCAAATGGCACACATTCAATGTTCCGATCAAAAAGGACACTGAAACAAATATATTTTTAAACTATGATATTTCCTGGAGAACATCCGAAGAGAATAACAACCCTTATTACATAATACCTTTTATGTTCTCAACGGATAAGCTGTTTGGTGATGTCAAAAATTACAGAATACAATATTTAAACGATGATCAAATAAGTCCTCCCGATGTAAGGATAATAATGAATTCAGTAGCGGAGTATAATAATATATCAAAATCGGCATTATCTCCTGCGCTGAATAACAACCAGCTATTATGGAGATTTGATAATACAAATGATCTTCATGATTTCCGGCTTTACGTTCTGTCTTACCAAAAGGCAGCGTCCAATTTCAGCACAAATACGTCTATAGATTATTCCATAAAATGGGCACTGTTAAATAATAACTATGAACAGCTATCGAAAATTTTTGAGCAAATAACACAAAACCAAAAACTATCCACACTTACGTCGAATGATCGCGGTACGGCGGCCTATTTGGCATCCGAATTCTATTACAGGCAGAAAAAATATAACAAAGCTCTTGAGATGCTGTCTTTACCTTACAAAACTAATATTTGGCCTGTATATATTAAATATGAATATATAAACGCCTTAAAACTTAAAGATTCAAATAATTACAGTTCTTTTATGGAAGAACTCCAAAAGCTTGGTCAATATAACGAATATGTCCTGGCTCGCAGCTTTGCAGATGAAGAGATAAAGCCTGCCGCCGAAGCGATCGCCAAAACGGCAATTGAGGAATCGTCCATTGAGGAAAAAGTAGATAACAGCAATACAAAATATAATAAATATCTGTTATACGGCAGTGCAGGGGCGGCAGCAATTTGCATAATATATTTGCTGCATAGGTCCCACAGCCATTAATATATAAAATGACACACCTTAAATCCAATTATTTAAGGTGTGTCATCAGGCTATCTGTTTCCAAGTATGTTCAATCCGATGGATGTTATAATAAAAAGTACCATACATATCGCCGTAGCTCTTTCAAGCTTTCCTTCATAGCTTCTGCCTTTATTCTTCCCGAAGAATGTTTCGGCTCCGCCTTGAATTATACCCGTTATCCCTTCAACTTTGCTCGATTGAAGGAGTATGACCAGTATAAGTATAAAACAGATGGCTATATGCACAATTGTCAAAAATGTTAACATAAGGATACCTCCCGTGCTGTTTAAAAAAACCAGATTTCATGATTTGATTCTATCACAGCATGCAGTAAAACACAATATGTCCTTTCAAATGCTGTCAGGATTGTTCTATCTCAAATTATAAAATGCGCTTTTGCCTAAATACTCGGCAACTTCTCCTAATTCTTCTTCAATCCTCAAAAGCTGGTTGTATTTAGCGACTCTCTCAGTTCTCGACGGAGCGCCTGTCTTTATCTGTCCGGCATTAACACCTACAACCAAATCCGCTATGGTTGTATCCTCCGTTTCTCCTGAACGGTGGGAAACAACAGCAGTATATCCTGCTCTTTCAGCCATCTCAATAGTATTTAATGTTTCTGTAAGGGAACCTATCTGATTTAACTTTATAAGCACGGAATTGGCTACGCCTAATTCTATTCCCTTTTTAACCCTTTCGGTATTTGTTACGAACAAATCGTCTCCGACAAGCTGTATCTTCTTTCCAAGTTTATCGGTTAATGCTTTCCAGCCGTCCCAGTCGTTTTCTGAAAGCCCATCCTCTAATGAAACGATAGGATATTTTTTGATCAGCGTTTCATAAAAGTCAACCATCTCTGCTGCAGTATATACTTTGCCTTCTCCTTCAAGATGATACTTTCCATCTTCTTTATAAAGCTCAGAGGCAGCAGCATCAATTGCGACCGAGATATCTTCCCCTGGCCTGTATCCTGCTTTTTCGATTGCCTCGATTATAACCTTTATAGCCTCTTCATTGGATTTAAGGTTCGGGGCAAAACCGCCTTCATCACCAACGCCTGTCGATAACCCTGCTTTATTCAATATCGATTTTAACGAATGGAATGTTTCAGAACACATGCGGAGGGCATCGCTGAATTTCTTTGCTCCTACGGGCATTACCATAAATTCCTGAATGTCCACATTATTATCGGCATGCTTTCCGCCGTTTAATATGTTCATCATAGGAACAGGTAAAACTTTTCCATTTACTCCGCCTATGTACTGATACAGGCTCAAACCGCAGGATCTTGCAGCAGCCTTTGCAACGGCCAAAGAAACACCAAGTATTGCATTTGCTCCAAGTTTACCCTTATTGGGGGTTCCGTCCAGGTCGATCATCGTTTTATCGATAAGCGTCTGGTCAAACACATTTAAACCTATAACTTGTGGCGCAATAACATTGTTTACATTATCAACTGCTTTTAAAACGCCTTTCCCATTATAGCGCTCCTTGTCATTATCCCTGAGCTCAACAGCCTCATAAGCGCCTGTCGATGCTCCTGAAGGCACTGCAGCCCTGCCTATAGTACCGTCCTCAACCTCAACTTCAACCTCTACTGTGGGATTTGCCCTTGAATCCAGTATCTCTCTTGCATGAACATCTACTATTTCATAATATGTTTTCATTTTATTATCTCCTTTCATTATCCAGTATAATTATGCTTTGCAATTTATCCGATTATAATACTCTTTCCGGTCATCTCTTTAGGAATGGGAATCCTCATCATAGAAAGCATAGTCGGCGCGATATCCGAAAGTCTTCCGCCTTCACGAAGTTTAGCATTTCCCTCTCCGATTACGATAAACGGTACCGGGTTTGTTGTATGAGCTGTATGCGGACCGCCGGTTTCAGGATTTATCATCTCTTCGACATTACCATGATCCGCCGTTATAACAAGCTTTCCTCCAACGCTCAGCACCTGATCCAATATCCTGCCTATGCAGGTATCTACTGTTTCTACAGCTTTAACGGCAGCTTTGAACACTCCTGTGTGACCTACCATATCGGGATTTGCGAAGTTTAAAATAATCACATCGTATGTTTGGCTTTTTATTTTCTCCAGTACGACTTTCGTAACCTCATATGCGCTCATCTCAGGTTTCATATCATATGTCGGAACCTTAGGCGACGGAATCAATATGCGGTCTTCTCCTTCATTCGGCTTTTCAACTCCTCCGTTGAAAAAGAATGTCACATGAGCATATTTTTCCGTCTCAGCAATTCTAAGCTGTTTCAATCCTAATTTGCTCACGTATTCGCCGAGAGTATTTTTATACGTCTCAGGCAAATATGCTATATCAACATCTTCGATAGTCTTATCGTATTGGGTCATACAAACGAAATGAGTCTTAAAATATTCTCTTTTAAAACCTGCGAAATTCTTATCTACGATAGCTCTTGTAAGCTGCCTTGCTCTATCCGGTCTGAAATTGAAAAATATCATGGAATCGTTTTCACATAATTTCGCTGTAGGTTTACCATCCTTTAGAATAACAGTAGGGAGCACAAATTCATCTGTTTTATTTTTATTATAAGAATTTTCTACTGCTTCTACAGCGGATTCGGCTGTTTCTCCCTTGCCTTCAACTATCGCATTATATGCAAGGTTAACTCTTTCCCATCTTTTATCTCTGTCCATTGCATAATATCTTCCCGCAACAGTCGCTATTTTTCCTATTCCTATTTCAGACATGTAATTTTCAAGTTCGACTATATAGCGTTTTGCACATGCAGGCGGTACATCCCTTCCATCTAAAAAGCAGTGAATATAAACTTCACTGAGCCCCTCATCTTTGGCAATCTTAATTAACGCTTTAAGATGCTCTATATGGCTATGCACACCTCCATCAGATAAAAGGCCCATTAAATGGAGTTTTGTACCATTTTTTTTCACATTATATATTGCGTCTTTAAATGCTTCGTTATTGAAGAAATTACCTGTCTTTATTTCGCTGTTGATTCTTGTAAAGTCCTGATAGATCACTCTGCCGGCTCCGATATTCAAATGTCCGACCTCTGAGTTTCCCATCTGTTCTCCAGGCAGTCCCACATCAAGACCGCTGGCTTTAATCGATGTATGAGGGTATTTCTTTAAAATTGCATCCATATTCGGAGTATTTGCGGCAACTTCTGCATTTCCCTTATCGCTCTTGCTTAATCCCCATCCATCCAATATCATAAGCATGCATAACTTTTTATCCATCTGATGTCCTCCTTAGAAGTTTACTATGGCAGCAAAATCAGATGCTTTCAGGCTTGCACCGCCGACCAATGCACCATCGATATCGCTTTGCGCCATCTGCTCCTTTATTGTTGCCGGCTTAACGCTTCCGCCATATTGTATCCTTATCTCGGATGCGCACTCATCGCCCAAAATCTCTGCGGCTGTTTTCCTTATGAATTTGATCATCTCATTAGCATCGTTCGCCGTTGCCGTTTTTCCGGTACCTATGGCCCATATGGGCTCATATGCGATTATTATTTTCTTTGCCAGTTCTACTGTGAGGCCCTCAAGGTCCTTTTTTATCTGACTGCCGACCTTCTCATAAGCCTTGCCGTTTTCCCTCTCGGATAATGTTTCCCCCACACAAACTATAGGTATTAGGGAATGTTTAAAAGCGGCATGAACTTTTTTATTTACTGTTTCATCAGTTTCTGCAAAATATTGCCTGCGTTCCGAATGGCCTATTATTACATATTCTACACCCAGCGAACTCAACATAAGCGGGGAAACCTCACCGGTAAATGCCCCTTGTTCTTCAAAATGCATATTCTGTGCGCCAACTTCTATATTTGTGCCTTTTACAGCTTCACAGACTGCAGGCAAGCATACAAAAGGAGGGCATACGACCACCTGGCATTTTGCATCTTTTACTTTATCTTTTAGTGAGTTTATCAGTTCTACAGCTTCATCGACAGTTTTATGCATTTTCCAGTTGCCTGCTATAATCGGTTTTCTCATATTATTTCCTCCTTAAAATTATTTCAGGGGCACCCTTCCTTTAAATACACCTGGGGTGGGAAGAGTGTCCCCAAAAGGACATTTCACATTTTATTATTTATCATTTAAAGCAGCGATCCCTGGAAGTTCACGCCCTTCCAAAAATTCAAGGGATGCTCCTCCACCTGTTGAAATGTGGGTCATTTTGTCTGCATATCCTAATTTCTCAACGGCAGCAGCAGAGTCTCCCCCTCCGATTATGGTCGTACCATTAATTTTGCTAAGGGCCTGCGCTATTGCTTCCGTACCGACGGCAAATGCAGGCATCTCAAAGACACCCATGGGGCCGTTCCATATAACGGTCTTTGCATCTTTTAATTCGTTTTTAAAAAGATCAATACTCTTAGGACCTATATCAAGCCCCATGCTATCGGCCGGTATTTTATCGACATCAACAGCGTGATGCTCCGCATCTTCTTTAAATTCTTTTGCAATGACAACATCCACAGGAAGCAGAAGCTTTATGCCTTTTTTCTTCGCCTTTTCCATCATTTCTTTTGCCAGATCGATTTTCTCGGGTTCAAGAAGGGACTTCCCGACTTCTCTTCCAAGGGCTTTTTCAAAAGTATAAGCCATCCCTCCGCCTATTATAAGCTTATCGACTTTATCAAGAAGGTTATTAATAACACCTATTTTGTCCGATACTTTGGCTCCTCCAAGAATAGCAACGAGCGGCCTATCCGGATTGTTCAATGCCTTCCCCATAACGGATATTTCCTTCTCGATAAGGAAACCGGCTACGGCAGGCAAATACTCTGCAACTCCCGCTGTTGAGGAATGCGCCCTGTGAGCTGTTCCAAAGGCATCATTTACAAATACATCTCCGAGTGAAGCAAGCTTTCTTGCAAATTCACTGTCATTTTTGGTTTCACCTTTTACAAATCTAACATTTTCAAGGAGCATTACTTCTCCGTTTTTAAGCTTTGCAGCTATTTCCTTCGCATTTTTCCCGACAACATCACCATCTTCGGCAAAATATACCTTTTCGCCAAGAAGCTTCGATAATCTGTCTGCGACAGGCTTTAAGGAAAACTTCTTCTCATATCCAGTTCCCTTTGGCCTTCCAAGATGTGACATAAGTATAACTTTGCCGCCATGCTCTTTAAGATATTTTATGGTCGGAAGAGCACTTCTAATTCTCCTGTCATCAGTTATGTTTCCATCAGCATCCTGAGGAACATTGAAATCACATCTTACAAGTATCCTTTTACCGAGTATCTCTATATCTTTAACAGTTTTTTTGTTCATAATTTCACTCCCTTCAATATTTAATTCATATTCAAAGGCTGCAATACAAGCACTAATTTATAAACTAAACAGATTAAAGCCTTTCAGCTACGTAGTTTAAGAGGTCTACGATCCTGTTTGAGTAAGCCCATTCATTATCATACCATGAAATAACCTTTACCAGATTTCCACCCATAACCATTGTCGATAAACCATCGACTATGGATGAACGGCTGTCTCCCCTGTAATCTATTGAAACAAGCGGCTCTTCTGAATAGCCGAGTATTCCTTTCATCTTTCCTTCAGCAGCTTTCTTGAATGCGCCGTTGACTTCCTCAACAGTTGTTTCTTTTCTTACTTCGCAAACAAGGTCTGTAACTGATACTGTAGGAGTCGGCACCCTCATTGCAAGACCGTTCAATCTTCCCTTAAGCTGCGGTAAAACAAGTGCGACAGCTTTTGCAGCTCCGGTTGTTGTAGGAATTATGGATTCTGCAGCAGCCCTTGCTCTCCTTAAATCTTTGTGAGGAAGATCAAGTATCCTCTGGTCATTGGTATATGAATGAACTGTCGTCATTAAGCCTTTCTCTATGCCGAATTCGGCATCAAGAACTTTTGCAAATGGAGCGAGGCAGTTTGTAGTACATGATGCATTTGATATGATATTATGTTTCGCTGGATCGTACTTTTCTTCATTGACGCCCATAACTATAGTGATGTCTTCACCCTTTGCCGGAGCACTTATTATTACTTTCTTTGCCCCTGCATTTATATGCAGAATTGCCTTTTCTCTCTTTGTGAACAATCCTGTTGATTCAATAACGATATCGACTCCAAGTTCTTTCCATGGAAGATTGCCTGGATCTCTTTCAGCAAAAATCTTTATTTCTTTTCCATTTACAATAAAGCTATGTTCTTTTGCTTCTACAGTTCCCTTGAACTTTCCAAATAGCGAATCGTACTTTAAAAGATGTGCTAACGTTTTCGGATCCGTCAGATCATTTATAGCTACTATTTCAACATCTTTATTCAATTTCTCCTGTGCAATCTTGAAAGCATTTCTTCCTATTCTTCCAAAACCATTGATACCAACTTTTATCGTCATAATAAAACCTCCTGAAAAATTTATTTTAAATATTTGAAAAAAATATTACAAACTATGTTTAACCACTATTTTGAGCTTAAAAGCCTTACCATTTCTTTAGCAGCGCCTTCATCTGTTATCAATATGCTGTTTTTACTGTATGTCTTTGTGGCTATAATAGCCTTTGCCTTACTGTTACCACCCGCTACCGCTATAATCGTTTTGATTTTTTTGACATCTTCAAACTTGAGCCCGATTGTCAGTGTCTTATCGACTATAATGCCATCGCTGTCGAAATAATAACCAAAAGCCTCGGCAACAGGTTTTTTATCCATAAGTTTCTTCAACTCTTCATCGCTTAAGCCTCTTTTTTTTGACATATCGTCGGCTCTGCCTATACCATATATCAGCAAACTCGTTTTGCCGATACTTTTTATTATGTCCTTTATCACAGGCTCATTGCCGACGGTTTCAAGCGCCTCTTTGCTCATCACATCGGGCACATGAAGAAGCTTATAGTTTGCATTAAGCTTATTTGCAAGGTTTGCTGTTATAGTATTAGCCTGCGTCTCGACTAATTTTCCCATCCCCCCTCTCGCAGGTACAACCAGAATATTTGATTTGTTAGTTATCTTCGGCATACTGTTTACAAGTTCCTTGACCGAATTTCCACCCGTAACGGCGATTACCTGGTTGTCTGTTATAAGGTTTTTTACATAATTGGCGCCAACTCTTCCAACTTCTTTCAATATCAATGGGTCCTCGTCAATATTGCCTGGCACTATTATAACCTTGGAAAACCCTAATCTGTCCTGCAACATTTTTTCAATGCTGGAAAAACCCTTTAGCTCATGTATGTATTCCTTTAAAGTGTCTATTATATTCTCACCATCAGGCGTAATAGTCATGCCCACGGATTCTATATTGATTAATCCCTGGTTTTTTAAAAAGTTTACTTCCTTCCTGACGATCCTTTCACCCATTTCGAGCTGCAATGCAAGAGCTCTTCTGCCAATAGGGCCTTTAAAATATATAGCTCTTAAAATAGTATATCTTTTTTCCAGCAATTCTATAAGTTCCGGAACAATCTTTTGCTGCAGCAGCAGTAAATCCTTCAAAATCACCTCACGCCCTTTTGGCCGCTATTACACAATGTGCAGGCAATATCCAATCAATTCATGTCATGAATTGATTCATGGTATGGGACTGTCATCGTCCCTGTACTTCATTTATGTCCCACCCGGATAATAAATTATCCTATATTATGGTATCATTTTAGCCTTGATTTTTCAATACACAAAAACATACATTTTAAATGTATTGAATACGCTGGCTAAATGATTATCTTGCGATGCCTATTTGCTATTTTCTTCTATCTGCGGGGCTTTGAAGTTCAATACTCCATTTCTGTCTTGTGGAACCGTTATTTTCTTGTCTTTGACTAAATCGGCATACTTATCGACAAGATCGAGCACATCCCCGGGCGTATTTTTATATGATGATTGAGCGAGCCCCACGCCATCTTCCTTTAACCCGAGGATCGTATGCTTGCCGCCCTTAAATTCATTGTTCATAACGTCTTCGACAGCATTATACGCAACATTATCTACTCTTTTAACAGCGCTCGTGAGTATGTACGGCGCATATTCAGGGAATTCTATTGCCTGATCCCTGTCATCCCCGATGGCCCAGGCTTTATTATTTCCCTTGTCTGTTATTTCTTTTGCCGCCGCAAACAAGCCTTCTCCATTCCCATCTCCTGTATGATATACTACATCGCAGCCGTCTTTAAACAAAGAAATCCCCAGCTTATAGCTTTTATTTATATTTGTAAAGTTATCATCCTTTCCATACCTTACTTCCTTTGGATAACTCTTTTGGTCCTTGCTTAAAAGTCCCTCCGCGGCAGCGGAATTAACGGTCTTGACTCCCGCGGCAAAAGCGCTCTCTATCATGTTTACAGCCTGTATGTTTTCACCGCCTATAAAACCCACTTTATTTGCAAGAGTCATTTTCCCTGCTACAATCCCTGCCAGGAAAGCCGCTTCTTCTTTTTTAAAAGTAAATGATTCAACATTCGGCAGTTCTATTACAGCATCGATTAAAGCAAATTTACTATCTGCCTTTTTAGGAGCAACATCTTTTACAGCGTCCTCCATATCCTTACCCACACAGAATACGAGAGTCGTCTTTTCCGCATTTGTCAGCGTATCTAAATTCGATTCATAATCATAATCCTTTTTTGATTCAATCACTTTATAGCTGATGCCATACTTTTCCTTAGCCCTTTTTATGCCTTCATCAGCAGCCTGATTGAAAGATTTGTCGTTTATACCGTATATATTAGTTAAAAATCCTATTTTTATCGTCGGTTTGTCAACATGGTTATTATTATTTGGAGGTACAGGAGTATTTATTTTTTTATTTATTTTAAAATTACACCCTGTAAAAAAATCGCACATGATAATTGCCGATAAAAATATAGTGATAACCTTTTTCATTTTTTACCTGCCTCCGGATGAAAGTTTCCAATCAACTCAATTTGCCTTTATTTAATTCTATATTCCTGAATAAATTCCTTCAAATTATAGGAAATTTATTAAATTGTTAATTAATTCGGTGAAAGATACCCTTTTTTGATGAGAATACCTCTCGCTTTATCGCCTTCATCAGAAGAGACAAGTATAATGGGACCTGTGCACCCCATCCCGCTTTCGGAATAAACATCATTTTCCCACAACTCTTTTACGGCATCCTCAAGCTCGAGTATATCAACTCCCGCTATCTGGTATGTCACTACCTTCTTAGGCGGAACGTTTACAGCGATTGTATCTTTTTTCTCATGCCCTTCGGAAAACCTATCCAATATTTTATTGTAACCGGCCTTTTTTGCCGCCTCAAATTCTTTTCCGGCAATATCTAATATTCCATTTTTGACCATGGTTGCAGCATATCTTAACGCTTCACATATTACAGGAGCACCTGATGCCCTGGAAACAATGCTTATGACCTTATTATATCCTTCGCCTATTCCGGGACCATATCCATATCCTGTAGATTCATAACTTCCACCTGTTGTAAACGAGCTTAATAATTTTACCAGAATATTTCCCGTAAGAGAATCTGTTACCATTACATCGCAGGTCCCATGCAAAAGGTCGTTTCCACGCATGATGCTGCCTCCATCCTTCCTTACCGATGCCGCAAAATTTATGTTGTATCCGCTTCTTTGAAGCTCTTTAAGCGCTCTCTCAGCCTGTCTCGCGCCATCGATATTTAGTATTCCTATACTGGGATTCAAGTTTCCCGACGCTTTTGCAACTATTATTCCATACAGCGCATTTTTGAAAATAGACTCAGCCCTATTTGCTGAAGACGTACCGGTGGATGCCGATATAAATACTTCCCTTCCGCATCCCGGAGTTATAACCCTTCCTACAGTGGAAACACCTATCGGGAAATTATAATGCATTGTAACGGCACAGTCGATCCTCTTGCTGTTCAACAACTCTTCCATTTTTTTATGCGCTTCTTCTAATGTATCTGCTTCATATGATTCAAAGCTGCTTCCATGTTTCGCTCCTATAAGAACTACATCAAAATCACCGTATTTTGTCATCGCCATTTTTGCTGCTTTAATAATCTCATCCGTACCATGCTCACTTCCGGGTACGGTTATTCCTACTCTGACTTTATTTATAAACGAGCCGCTTTCAATTGCATCCGCAATATCGCTAAATACTTCTCCTATGGTTTTCCTTATATTATCCTGCACCGTAAGCTCACCTCTACTTTGAAAGTAATGTCGATGCAAAGTCTTTAAACGCCTGTGCAATCATGCCTTTTATCTCATCCTTTGAAACCGCATACCCTTCATCTGTTTTACCGGAATTTTTCTGGATTACAAATGAAATTCCGTCAAACAGATTTGTCATCCTTCCTAAAAACAAGCTGCCCTTTCCTATTACCATTACGCTTTTTATTTTCCCTTCCAGTATAAAGTCCCTTGCAAAGCCTATTATGGGAACACCTGAAGGCACATGGCCCTGGGTAGGGGCAAAACCTGGATTCCCGTGCTTCTTTGCAAATTCCATAAGCTGAGATCTTTCGATTTGTTTATACTTGACCGCTAATGCTGCGATCATTTTGAAATTGGCCATCGGGACATTCCCCGCTCCGGCAGGTTCCGTGCATTCAGGATTTTGCATCTCAGGAGAATATTTATCTATATCGGTCATCTTCATGCCGGCACTCTTAAGCGGCTGATTTACAAGAGCATCGATTACGGCCTGGGGAGATGCGCCCGAGCCGATGTCGTGCTTGCCTATCATATCGGTTCTTACAATCGGGTTTACACCATCATTTTCAGAAACAAGCAGTGCAAATCCCCCAAGGACATCCTCCATCAAAGGCATGCCTTTTCTAAAATGATCCCTTCCGTTCATCCCGAGCTTGGCTGTGCTGCCTCCACCAAGTACCACTACATTTTTAAATATTCCGGCCTTTACAAGTGCACAGGCATGCACTACGGAATGAGCAGGCCCGGCGCAAAAACCCCTTAAATCGATGCCCGACGCATTCGTGCACCCCGCGATTTCACCTATGGATTTGGCCATATTTCCGCCTCCTCTCTGGTTCATATCGCCTATCGCCTCTTCGGAGCACTCTATGATATAATCTATATCGCCAGGCGAAATTTTGGATTTTCTGATTAAATTTATCAGCGCAAGAGCGCCTGATGCCTTGACAGACAAATTTTCAACCATTATATGCGAGGATAGATTCGGATCAAATTCATGAGCCCTTTTTACACATCCTATTATCCTGCCGTCCAATTCAAGCTTCTCCGCATTGGATTCCCTTATATTCTTTAATATTTCGTCTTCACCCACGCCATCCCCCAATTTGTCCGACATATAATTCAATACCGGATGTCTCGATAATTTCTCCTTTATGCTCTTTGCAAACTCTTTTTCAAGCATTACAAGTTCAAAAGAATCGCTTATTTTTAAAAGTCCGTAGAATTCATCCTCTGGCATTATTTCACCATATTTTCCCCATCTGGATGATCCCTCGATTTTTTTATTATACCATGGCATCTGCATATCCGAAAGCGCGTCAGGAGTTATATTGCCTATATAAACCTGATTTGGAGGGTATGATACAACGTCATCAAACGATCTTATATGCTCTTTTATGTGCTTTATATATTCGGAATCCGGATTGATTTCCCTTTCCATCATCTGAGTCGTACCGTTATTTATAAGCATATCCGGCGTATCTACCAGTATATAACTTGCGCCTTTTATAACAGGAAAATCCATTTTATCATCTCCACTAAAAAGGGGTGGTAAACCACCCCCCATAATTTAATTTATTCTTCAAAGACTTTCTGGCCATCGACCTTAGTCTGAAGAGCCTTCAAGGCCCTCCCTACAAGCTTCTTCCTGAGGTTATACTCATCTTTTTTGGAAAGCGAAGGATTTCCAAGAGGATGAGGTATTGCAACGGTAGGAACGATTCTGTTTGCTCCTACTGTAAGCGATATGGGTACGACCGTACACATATGCACAACAGGCAGACCGGCTCTTTCTATTTCCTTTACCATCGTTGCACCGCAACGAGTACAGGTGCCTCATGTGGACGTTAGTATGACTGCATTAACGCCATCATTCTTTAACTCTGCAGCTATTTTAGCCCCGTATTTTTTTGCATTCGCAACAGAAGTTCCATTGCCGACAGTCGCATAATAATAATTATGGAGCTTTCCTATTACTCCTTCTCTTTCAAACTCCCTCATCACATCAACGGGCAGCACCCTATCGGCATCCTGATTTGCATATACAGGATCATATCCTCCATGGGCTGTCTGGTATTCGTTTTCGGTAAGGTCAAGAACCCCTTCGATGCTGTACTTTCCAAATTTGCTTGCTGATGATGATTCTATCCTGTCGGGATTTCCCTTAGGAACTATTCCTCCTGATGTTACCAGGGCGACTACAGCCTTGGAAATATCCAAAACAGGAGGATTAGGCTTTACCCTGTCAAATGTGGGCATGCTGTATTCCGTTTTGAATGCCTCTCCCCTTATCTTCTTTACCAGCATATCTACAGCTCTTTTGGATCCTCTATACTGTGCAAAATAATTCCTCCTGATCCCCCTTTCGATATAAAACTCTTCGGAAGGCGAACCGATATCATAACCCTTTGCAAGTTTTACAGCAAGCTTTGCCATCTTTGGGACGGCATCCCTCATACCTACAGCGCTGTTTCTGGTAGAAATAATATATATATCCTTCTTAAACATATCGGCCCCGGGATTTTCAATATACATGCCCGTTACAGCCGGTATGCCAAGCTCCTCTTTTACAGCCTTGCATATCGTCCCGCAGGCAACGCCATATCTTCCGGCATTGAATGCAGGGCCTGCTATAAATATATCAGGGCTGTATTTTCTTATCATATCAAGAATTTCGGCTTTTGCTTTTTCAATGTTTTCATTAAAATATGAGTCGCCGCATATTACAGTTGCAACTATTTGCGCCTCATCCTTCAGCGCCTGCTTAAGCGCCATGCCAGGCCCCACAGTTCCCTCTTTTACCTGCGGCCCGATGCCGGCTTTGTCTTCTCCGCCTATCTGGCCAAAAAATTGATTTATATAATGCACCACGCGAAACATTTTATCCCAACTTTCGCATTTTATTTTTATGAATTTAAAGTACCATGCTTTTTAAAAACTGCATGATACTTTAAAACAGCATATTCTACAAATACTTGCAGTACTGATCCCTAATAGGCTTAACCTCTTTTACTATTGCATCGACATCAAGTACCATTTCCATCATGCTGCACTGTTCATCGTATACCTTCGGATCATATTCTTTTTTAACATCATCTTCCAGTACGTGATATACTCTTAAGCCCAAGCTTACTCCTGCAAGAGGCCCTGCATATGTTGGGTCGCCTGCTGTAACTGTTTCGGCTGAAAGTCCTGCTGCCTCTGCCTCGGCCCCGCCGAGGAGCACGACAATATTCTCAGGACCATATTTTTCAGCTAAATCTTTGACTCTTTGCTGGATCTCCAGATCCATTGCTCCGGCGGCCGTTCAAACAAAGCACTCTGTAGATGCAAATACTACATCTGCTCCTGCACTTTTTGCAACGGCCTCTATTGCAGGACCGGGAATACCGTCTCTGTCACCTATCGCTATTACTTTTTTGCCTTTTAGCATTTTATTCACCTCTTTAATTTAATATCCTTTTACCGAAAGGTTCCCAAAGCCCACTTCGCTTGTAGCTCCTGTTATAACCTGTATTTCTGCAGTTATAGAGCCATCGCCATGGAGGCTGCCTGAAAATCCCCCAGCTATAATATCTGCACTTTCAGGATAACCTATTACTTTATCCATTGGCGGAAGGTCCACAAGTTCATTGGCATTTCCAGCGGTAACTACCGCATCGCCTTTGCTTGTAGAGTCTGCTAAAGATTGGGAACTTCCATCCCGACCGGCATATTCATCTGTAATCAGAACCGTTTTAATGCCCTTATTTTCAAGTTTGTTACAGTTCATGACGAGATCCGCATCGGGATTGCCAAAACCTTCCTCCGATACTATGGCGGCATCGGCCCCTAAAAACTCTGCAAGCTTTGCAGTATAATTTGAAGACCTTTCCTTATCTCTTAAGTATACATTTTCGTTTGTAATAATGCATCCTATAAAATTGTAATCGATGCCGTCCCTTTCGTACAGATCT
Organism: Clostridiales bacterium; assembly: GCA_030016385.1. NCBI lineage: Bacteria > Bacillati > Bacillota > Clostridia > Eubacteriales > Clostridiales bacterium. Next base: position 61,354 of record JASEJN010000010.1, read on the forward strand.
TCGATTACCGGCTGGTTTTGATGTATATATGTCGGATTTTTATCACAGGCCGAAACGCAGTTTCCGCTGACTATAGCACCGTCGAATACCTCCGTAGGATAAATAAATGTAGGTATTATCTTCTTGGCATCTACACCGTATACATATGTGTCATGCAAAAGCCCCTGACTCTGCAGCATATATATATATACAACCTTTGGAAGATCCGGATGCTTTCTTGCCTGTTCATTTAAAGGCAGAGTTTCATATACTTTCAACTCGTCAGGCTCAATATCTTTTGCAGCCCTGCCAAGGTATGCCGCAGCCTTAAATCCGACCATCCTTACTGCATCTTCACGTTCGTGCTGGGATTCACCCTCCTTGGTACCGCACGTTAAAACGATGTTGCATGTTTTTGAAAAAGGCGAATATTTTGCGCCCTTTCCGCTCATATCTATTATTCCTTCCTGAAATCCCGTGATCTTTCCGGTCGTGACAACAGCAGCACCTTTAAGAACATGAGTCCTTCCGGAACCTACCATGTCGACTTTTCCTATAAATCCAGGAAATATTCCTCCTTCACCCTCGACTTTGACCCTCGGCTCGATTACGTCTTTAACAGGGATAATCCTTACTTTATCACCTGGCCTTGCGATATCTACCCCGATTGATTCGATTCTTTCATCATCGCCGACCGCATTTATAAATTCCTGCTTATTTACATATAATACGCCATTTTCTACTTTTGTCTCTTTTCCGAACTGTATGTCATTGATAAAGATATTACCTATTTCTAAACGCAATACATTCACTTCCTTAAGTTGATGAGGGTTATTTTAATATTTTTTAAGCATTTCTTCTATCGATTCAATAGTCACCTTATCAGGAGTTAAGGCTTCGATTTTCTTTCCATCCTTATAAATTGCCATAGTAGGCAGGCCTAAAACCCTTTCCTTTATAGCAAGCCTTCTGTTCTTGCTTGTATTCAAGCTGCAGAACTTGACTTTATCGCTATATTTGTCCTCGAGTTTGTGAACTTCGGGCATCAGAGCAATACACGGAGCACATTTCTCCCCCCAGAAATCTATAAAAACCGGTTTCTCCTTAAAGTCTGAAACTTCTTTTTCAAAGTTTTCTTTATTTAATTCTATCATAGCGATTCCTCCATTTACTAAAAATTATCTGTAATATATTTTTCTGCAGCCGTCGCAGCTATTGCGCCATCGGCAGCTGCAGTTATTACCTGCCTTAAAGTTTTTTTCCTCACATCCCCTGCTGCAAATACCCCGGGTACATTGGTTCTCATCTCTTCATCGGTCAATATATATCCTCTCTCATCCATATCTATATACCCTCTGAATATTTCGCTTGCAGGTTCTAACCCTACGAATACGAATACTCCGTTAACATCAATGATTCTCTCTTCATTTGTCAGTTTGTTTTTGACCTTTAAACCTTCCACTATTTCATCACCTGTTATCTCCACAGGCACACTGTTCCATACAACCTCGATTTTCGGATTGGCAAACACTTTTTCCTGCAGCGATTTTACGCCTCTGAACTTATCCCTTCTATGTATTATAAAGAGTTTATTCACAAACTTTGTAATGTATAATGCCTCCGTAAGGGCAGAATCACCTCCGCCTATCAAAGCAACATCAAGATCGGTAAAGAAGTCGGCATCGCATGTCGCGCAGTACGAAACTCCACGCCCCCTGTACTCTGCCTCGCCTTTAAACCCGGCCACCCTTGGATCGGCACCCGTCGCAATTATAACTGTTTTTGTATGGTATTCTTCTTTTTTGCATTTTACAATTTTAATATCACCGGAAACATCTATACCTAAAACTTCATCTTTCGCGAATTTTGTATTAAAGCTTTTTGCCTGCTCTTTCATTCTCTCGCTTAAAGACGGCCCCGTACAATTCTCTATGGAACCCGGATAATTTTCAAGCTCGCCTGTAGTCGCTGTCTGTCCGCCGTATTTTAATCTTTCTATGACGAGGGAATTAAGTCTTGCTCTTGAACCATATAAACCGGCCGAAAGCCCTGCCGGCCCTCCTCCAAGTATTATTAAATCAAAATCCAAGTTAATTTCTCCTTCCATCATGATATTGCCTGAGAGATCATGTCAAAGTCTACATATTTAAAATCATTCAATATTTCACGGGACCATTTGGGACAACTATTGAATCTTAAAAATTTTTCAGTTGTTATAATCGACTCCTCGATTATGTTCAGGGATTTTACATCAATAGTTTCTCCAACGGACTTGGAAATTAATACAGTTTTGTAAGGTGTTTGATTCGGCTTTATGCTGCCGGATAAAGGATGTGAGAATAGAATATGACCCTTATGTATATAGTCCCTTGCAACCTTTAACACTTCCGCAAGCCCGCCATCGACGAAAATTGTTTCAAAATTGCTTTTTGACAATCCCAATACCAAATCATTGTTCGTTATCAGAATAACCTTTTCAACCATATTCCACGTCTCTTCTTTCAACGGATATGACAGACGATGATTCCACATTCTCATTCAAGTCAGACACTTAAGGAATCAAGATCCACAACTAAAAAAGAGAAATAGCTTCAAGAATGCCATTTCTCTGTCCATTTAACCTGAGAGATTTACTCCTTCGGTGCTTTCGCTTTCCAGAGATCTGTCAGTATAATGTACTTTTGCCTGAGAGATTCACTTGAATTTTCATCTAAAGCTTACTCCTTCGGCTCCCTTGCGGGTCTCTCCTTTATACTTCATCCAGTCAATATAAAAAACTATATGGATTTTTGTATAATAATCATATGATTATTATACAAAAATAGCGACTAAATTTCTACTTAAATTTAATCTTTAAGTAGAAACTTTTCAATCGCATATGAAACCCCGTCTTCTTCATTCGATAATGTCACAAATTTAGAAGCATCTTTTACTTCGTCTTCAGCATTTCCCATGGCAATTCCGAGCCCTGCATATTTTATCATGGAAATATCGTTTTCGCTGTCTCCAATGCAGATTATTTCGTCTCTCCTGATATTATAATACTTCCCCAAGTACTCGACAGCCTTGCCTTTCGATACGCCCTTATCCATTATCTCAATATTATTTTTGGAACTGCTTGTGACCTCTACGTCCAGCTTGCTTACTTCTTTTCTAAGAGATGCGACTTTTTCCCGATCTTCATCGGTAACCACCGCTTTTAAAAGATTTTTATTCGTCATGATTACTTTATTCCAATCAGATGGATCTATTATATTTATATTGACTTTTTCACCTTCAGGAAGATTTTTATTCCATTTAGAATAGTACAGAGCCGAATATATGAGCTTTTCCGAGTAAAGCGAATCCCAGGTAAATAGGTGGCAGTACATTCTAAACTTATGGCATAAAGTTACTATTTTCCTGGCCACTTCTTGTTTAAGAAGCTTTGCATATATTACTTCATCTCTATCTTTTTCCCTTATATAAGCTCCGTTCGATGCGATAATGGGAATCCGAACGCCTATCAAATCGCCATATGACTTAGCCGATGTAAATATTCTTCCCGTTGATATGACAACTTTTATTCCCAAATCGGAAATTTTTTTCAAAGCATCCATGTTCTTATCAGATATACGTTTGTCATCGGTTAATAAAGTCCCATCCATATCCAGCACAACCATTTTGTAATTCATCTTGTTAAACACATCCCATCTTTTTCCCTGAATTCAGATATTGTTCGTATTAGTTCAATAATATATTAAAAATATAATGTTATTATATACTTAATGTTAAATTTACATATTGATTTTTCTTTAAATATATACTAAAAAACGGCTGCTGTACAACACATCGTACAGCAGCCACTCTTTAGATAATTATTCTACTTTTTCAAATTGATCCTTTGCTACTCCGCAAACAGGGCAAACCCAGTCGTCCGGAAGATCTTCAAATGCTGTCCCCGCAGGTATACCCGCATCGGGATCTCCAACAGAAGGGTCATAAATATAACCGCATACACTGCACTGATATTTAGCCATTTACATCCTCCCTTTCTAAAATTTACTCAATATTTTGTCTGTGAATTCTAATATTTTCTTCTTTTCATCCTCAGATGGAACAAAATTAACAGTAACAGGCGGCTCAACCACCCGGAACTTCAGGCTCCTAAGCCTATCGCTTATCATTTTTGCAGCTTCACCGCTCCAGCCATATGAACCGAACGCCCCTGCAACTTTTCCCCTGTTTTCTATTGGAGAAACTAGCGACAAAAGCTCCCATACGGGTCTTACCGCATCCTGATTGATCGTCGGAGAACCAACCAGTACGATATCTGAACTATTAATAGTCTTTATCATTATATCCATATTCGCAGTACTTATATCAAACATGTAAACATTAAAACCGGATCTTTCAATCCTTTCTTTCATCATCTTTGCCATATATTCGGTATTGCCGTAAGCTGAAACATAAAAAATAGCCGCGCTCTTTGTATCGTTTTTTGTTAAGGCATCGATGCTCCAATCCCTGTACAGTTTTAAATACCTGTAAGGATCCCTGGTATGGATGGGACCATGACTTGGGCATATCATCTTTATATCCAAATCCTTTATTTTATCGACAGCCTGCACTACATATTTTTTGAACGGATACATTATTGAATCGAAATAGTACTTTACCTCTCCTGAAAAATCACCTGCATCATAATCGAATATACCCTTCCCGCAAAAATGACATCCGAATGCATCACATGGAAACAGTATGCCGTCATTCTCATCATAAGTAAATATTGTATCCGGCCAATGGAGAAAAGGAGCACTTATGAATTTTAATGTGCGTTTCCCTATGGAAAGCACCTCCCCATCAGTTATCGGATGAGCATTAAACGGACCGTTTATAATCTTTTTTAGATACAGGCATGCTGCCTTTGATGCATATATGACGGCATCCGGATACTGCTTTAAAAGATCCTTGATACAGCCTGAGTGGTCAAGCTCGGTATGATTCACTATGATATAATCAACTTTTCTTTGACCTATCACATCTTTTATCTTTTGCAAATGTTCGTCAGAATAACCTTCCTTTACGGAATCAATTACAGCTACCTTTTCATCATCAATAAGATATGAATTATATGTCGTACCCTTTTTAGTATTCACAATTATATCAAAAACCCTGAGCTCAGGATTTTTTACCCCTACCCAGTATATTCCATCCTTTACGATAATGGATTTCATCTTATCACTTCCGTTTAAATATTGTAAATTATTTTATTTGTTCTGGGCTTTTACAAACTCCCCAAATTTTTTATCAAGCTTTCCTATATGATTGATAAGCCAATCAACAACCTTTTTATTGAATTTAATTATAAATCCCAGAGTCGGCCCGTTTTTATCGAACTCACTCTTTAGGTCATTTACTTCGTTTAAAAACTGCTCATGTATTTTTGCATGCATGGGATATTCAGGATAATTGTACTTTCTTTGATATTGTTCTTCATTTTGAAAATGTGTATGTACATAATCGCAAAGATAATCCAAAGTATGTCCAATTTCCTGTTTGCCTAATTTAGCATTACAAGCATTAAACAGATCATCTATTCTCTTAAACAATTCCTTATGCTGGTTATCGATATCTTCAATACCAACTTCCAGATTCTTCGTCCACTTTATAGACAAGACCCCATTCTCCCCTTCAACTAACTTTATTAATTTCTGCATATAATAACAATATATAACACTTTTTAATAGATAAATTATATACCAAAAAAGATTATCAATCAATAGAATAGTTTCTCCGAAGTAGTTTGGGTACATTTGAAAAATATACACCATTTTTCCCTTCGATTCGCAATATGAACTTATGTTATTTTGAACACTCATTCGCCAGATTCAA